>JAQUSE010000194.1 GCA_028715235.1 Candidatus Omnitrophota bacterium
AAGAGACTGCGGTGGGTTGCCCAGGCTAAGGCGAGCGTTATAACAGAAGATCTTTTAGCGTTCATGAAGAGGTCCGGATGCATCGGCGTTGAATACGGATTCGAATCCGGCTCACAGCGTGTCCTGGATCTAATGAACAAAAAGATGAAAGTGGAAGAGAGCGTAAAAGCGGCGCTCCTTACGAGGAAGGCCGGCATGAGATTTCAGGCGAATATAATAGTAGGTTATCCCGGTGAGAGAGTAGATGATTTCAAGGCTACTCTGGGACTTATAAAAAAGACCAGGCCCAATATGGTAGGTTTTAACATTTTTATGCCCCTTCCCGGAACGCAGAGTTACAGGGACCTTAAAGCGGCGGGGAAAAAGCTGCCGGATTGGCAGGACATAGGAGACCAGGAAAAACCGCAGGTGAATTACGCGGATATGGACGCAGGTGTTTTTGAAAAGATGTATGTAAAGGCAAGGCTTACGACCATATTGCCGATAAACCTTTACAATTTCGTAAAAGACAATATATCTAACCCGGCAAGGCTCTTTGGCGTTGCTACGACGCAGTTCGGAGGCATAATGGTTAAGACGTTGCGCGCCCTTCCGGTGGTCTTCGGCGCCGCGAAAAAAGACCCGTGTCATATTATCCGTCCGAAGGCGCTCTTCCTTTCGTATAACGGCCTTCTGGAGCCTATATTGCCGTCCCAGGGCCTGCCTTATATGAGGCGGTTGTCAGGCAAAGGCATCGATTTTATCCTGCTTACCTATGAGAAAGAGAAAGACCTCAGGCGTTTCGGAAAGGCCCGGATAGACGAGATGAATAAGAGTCTGAGGTCTAAGGGGATCGAATGGCATATATTGAAGTACCATAAATATCCGCCGATAATCTCGACGGCATACGACCTCGCGGCAGGCATTATTCATTCGTATCTTCTGATGACAACGAAGAATGTAAGGATAGTCCATGTGAGGGGCGTGACGCCGGGGGCAATTGCGCTGGCCCTTTCGCATCTGCTGAAGATGAAGATAATCTTCGACATGAGGGGTTTACTGGCCGAAGAATATGCCGCCGGGGGGATATGGAAAGAAGGCGGCGCCGTCTACAGGCTCGTGAAGATCCTCGAGAAACGTCTTCTTGACCGCGCAGACGCCGTCACCGTGCTGACGGAGAAACATTACAGGTTCAACGTTTCCTCCGGGTTGGTAAAGTCGGGGTCAAAGCCGATGGAGGTCGTGCCGTGCTGCGTGGACCTGGAAAGATTCAGGCCGGACCCGGCCCATGCCGGATGCCTGAGGGAAAAAACGGGCATAGGCAAAAGGTTCGTCTTCATGTATCCAGGCAAGATAGGGACGTTCTACCTTATGAATGAGATGCTGGAGTTCTTTAAGTGCGCCAAGGGCCTGATGCCGGATAGTATCTTCGTTGTCGTGTCGAAAGACAACGGCGCAGATATCACTAAGATGGCGCATTCCAAGGGCATAAATCCCCGGGACATTATGGTCATGAGCTCCGAGTTTGACCGGATGCCGGAATGCCTTAGCCTTGCGGATGCCGGGATCTTTTTCATTAATCCGTATAAGAAGATAGGCTCGTCGCCGATAAAGATGGGCGAGTTCCTTTCATCAGGCATACCGGTCATAATAAATCCAGGGATTGGCGATACGGAAGATATAGTGAAGTCCAACCGTGTCGGCGTGGTTATCGATAAGTTCGATAATGAGCATTATGCCAAAGGGATAAAAGAGATAGCAAGGCTTCGTGCCGAGGGGCCTGTCCTTCATGAACGGTGCAGGGATACCGCCGTAAGGCTTCTATCCGTGGAGAAAGGCGCCGATAAATATTACAGGATATACGAAAGCCTATTAAAAAAATGAAAGTACTCTTCATAGTCCCATATCCTAGCGAAGGGGCCTCTAACCGCCTTAGGGTAGAACAGTTCCTGCCTTATTTAAAGACGAACGGTATAGGTTACACGGTAAGGCCTTTCGTCGGAAAGGAATTTTACAGGATACTATACCTCCGCCATAATTACCTGAAAAAGATACTATTCTTTATCTTAGCGACGGCGGCCAGGTTGTCGGATATATTCAGGGCCTTATCGCATGATATTATATTCATACATCGCGAGGCATACCCGTTCGGCCCTCCGGTCTTCGAATGTATATTCCGCATGCTTGGCAAGCCGATCATATACGATTTTGACGACGCCATATTTTTGCGCAATACGAGCGGGATAAATAATTACATCGAGAGGTTCAAGAATCCGGGCAAGGTCTCCGGGATAATAGGCATTAGCAGTTATGTCATAGCCGGCAACCGGTATCTCGGCGATTTTGCGGCCAGATTCAATAAAAATGTTATAATAATACCGACTGCCATCGATACGGAGATATACAGGCCGACGGCAAAAAAATCCGGGAAAAAAGGTGTTATCATAGGGTGGATGGGGAGCAATACGACCAGGATGTTCCTTCATGACATGGCGGATGTTTTTAAGGAACTGTCCGCGATGCATGAGGGGCTTGTTTTCAAGATAGTGGGCGGATATTTCCATTCCAGCCTGAAGAATGTAACCAATGAGGAATGGTCGATGGAGATGGAAACGGAGGCGCTACGGTCTTTTGATATAGGTATCATGCCGATGCCGGATAATGAATGGACGCGCGGAAAGTGCGCCTTTAAAGCGATATTATATATGTCATGCGGTATCGTGCCTGTATGTTCGCCTGTCGGAGTCACTACCGAGATCGTAGAAGACGGAGTAAACGGATTTCTTGCACGAGATAAGGACGAATGGGTGAGTAAACTGTCTACGCTGATAAAGGATGCGGAACTCAGAGAAAAGATAGGGCGCGCGGCCAGGGCTCTTATCGAGAAAAGATACTCTGTAGCGGTCAATGCGCCTATATTTATTGAAACGATAAAGTCTGCAGGCGGGCGAAATGGCTAAAATAGCGTTTTTACAGCATATATGGTATGAGACTATAGGGCCGATGTATCTCTCGGCGTCGGTCAAGGCGCGCGGGCACGAATGCGATATGTTCATAGGGCGGGATGATATCATATTGAAAGAGGCGCTCGCTTACGACCCCGACATCGTTTGCTTTTCGGCCATGACGGCGCAATTCGGGTGGGCGCTCAATATGGCAAAGAAGGTAAAAGCGTTGTCTCCAGATATCATAGTGGCCTTCGGTGGGGCCCATGCGACATTCTTCCCGGAGATAATAGAAGAGGCGGCCATAGACATAGTCTGTGTCGGGGAGGGAGAGGGCGCGCTTGCGGAGCTTGCCGACAGCGTCGATAAACGTCTTGACAGTACGAAGATTGCCAACCTCTGGGTGAAAAAAGGCAAGACGATACACAAGAACAGCCCGAGGGACCTCGTTGCCGATCTTGACAGCCTGCCATCTCCGGACAGAGCGCTGTATTACAAATACGGTTTTATGGCGAACAGCCCGGAGAAGTATTTCATGTCGGGAAGGGGATGCCCGTACAACTGCTCATTCTGCTTTAATCATATATATATGGATCTGTACAGAGGCAAAGGGCCGTTCGTGAGGCACCGGAAGGTAGATAATGTCATAAATGAGATACGGCAGGTAAAAGAGCGCTATAAGCTCGAGTTGGTATATTTCCTTGACGATACGTGGGTATTGAACAAGAGGTGGCTGCATGAATTCCTGCCTGTTTACAGGAGAGAGATAGGCCTGCCTTTCATCGCCTATGTCCGCGCCGATATAGTCGATGAGGCGCTTGTAGCGGGCTTGAAAGAGGCTGGCTGCAGGGCTGTGGACATGGGGGTGGAGACCGGCGATGAATGCAGGCGTAATATTATATTAAAGAAAAAGGTAACAGACGCCGAGCTTAAGAACGCCTCGAGGCTGTTAAGGAAGCATAAATTAAAATTCAGGACGACGAATATGCTGGCGCTGCCCGGCGAGACCCTGGAAGATGCATTC
>JAQUSE010000195.1 GCA_028715235.1 Candidatus Omnitrophota bacterium
CTGGCCATCTCCGTAGATTGCAGCAATAAGGAGATCCTCGGCAGGGCTTACGGGGTTTTTGAAAAAGCGCTCAGCGTGCTTGAGATAGACCACCACGACGCGAGAAGGCCGTTCGGCGACCTGCAGTTAATAGATAGCTCGGCCGCGGCGGTCGGCGAGATCATCTATACGCTCCTTAAGAAGCTGGGCGTCGCGGTAGACGAAGAGATCGCCCAGAATATACTGACCTCGATAATAGTCGAGACGAATTCGTTCAGGCTCCCGAATGTAAAACCCTATACCTTTAGACTATGCGGCGCTCTGGCTGAGATCGTAACGGATTTCCAGAAATTAGTGGATATCGTTTACTGGTCGAAGACCAGGGAAGGGATAATCCTGTCCGGCATATGCATGTCCAGGTGCAAGTTCGTGAACGGCGGCAGTGTCGCCTGGTCCATAATAAGGAGAAAGGATTACGATAAGGTTAAGGGGAAGGATGACGATGTCGACGAGGTCGCGGATCTTATACGCTCGATCGAGAAAGTCAGGATCGCGGTCCTCTTCAGGGAACAGGATAAAAAACGGTTAAGGGTTAGCTTAAGGTCGAAAGGCGCTAACGTGGCCGCTATCGCGGAAATGTATAACGGCGGCGGGCATTTCGATATAGCGGGCTGCACAATACCTAACGATCGCAAAACGATAAGAAAACTCCTCACTCAACTTACGGATCTCGATACTTCCCATTCTTCCGGGCTCTAGCCGATCTTATAAAAAGATAGTATCCCTTTTCTTATTCCGAAAGGATGTTTTAATATCTTCTCGGTGAGTATCGTCCTGGCGTTCCTGGATAACGGCAGGCAGCTGGGGCAGTGATGGTGGACCTCCAGTATCCTCGGTACCTTCATGGCTTCCGCCAGCGCGAATCCCAGCGACTGGTTCCCTATATATAGCCTGGCGCCTTTGATCACCCTGGCGTATTCGAGGAGGTCTTTGGTGGGATGCCAGGGTATTTTCAATCCTATTACGTTCTTGAATTTTTCATACTCATGTTCAAGGCCGACAAAGACGCACCTCTCTTCAAGCCCTTCCAGGATATTCCAGTCAAGCGGTACGTCCCTGTCCCTGAAAGTATTGTTAATGACGATCTCGCTCGTCTTTATGGGCTTTATATTGTCCAGCCATGGGCGGGAGAGGTCGAAATCGACGGAAAAGGCCTTAAGGTGCCATCTCGCTATGTGGTCGTAACAGGCGAATATTTCCCGGAATTTGTCGAGGTTATAGTCTATGCGCTCGTTATTGTAACGGCTTACGCCGGCAAGATACGGCTGGGTCTTCAGAAGCTCTATCATCTGCTCCAGCGACTTGTCCGTGAAGACCCTTGTCTCTATTCCCGGGGTGTTGTTGGAAAGGTATAATTTGCCTCCGCCCAACGCTATTATAGTAGGCAGGCTGAAGATTATATCGCCGAGGTTCCCGCTATGCTTGAACGTCTTTACGCCGGAACCGGACCTTTTTTTAAATATGGCAGGTATATTCATATGATTATGGGATTTTACCTTAAATACAGCAGTTCTGCAACAGATATTCGGCAAATTTTTCTCTCTCGAGTCAGGCGGTTACTTTTGGGCATTGTCTTTGTGGGGTCAAATTTTTCGGGTCCCCGCCTGCCAGCGAGAGACTGCTTCAGGCGGGCAGGCTGCCGCGGCTGAGACTTTTTCTTCTAAAGGGCTCGTATGGGTTTACAATCCGACTATTTCTTTATACTATACGGGGTAGATAACGGTCTAACTTGACTCTCAGTTATTAGATATCGGTATATTCTATGCGCGTATCTACGTATCCCGAATTATAGTCCTTAACATTCGGGCACCCCATCCAATCCGCCTTTCATAAGTCCCATCGGATTGGGTTTACAATCTGTAGTTGTAGGGGAGGTTTAAACCTCCCCTACGACATAAGCGCGTATCTATGTGCGCGAACTAGACTCTTCTGTATTCGGGACACCCCATCCCTGCCCGCCAGACTTAGCTTGCTGCGATCAGGCGGGCATACTTCGCCTTTATCATAAAAAGTCTCAAGCCGCGTCACCCGAAAAATTTCCAGATAGAATAAGGCTGAATAACCTAAGCCGACGTTATGATGAGCACATTGTCCCGCCGGGAGTAAGATTAGGGGCGGGATCCCGCCCCGCGTATGTTTCCGGGCGGGAAAAATATTCCTGCTCGTCAGCTAAGGTAAAATATTTTGTGCCACGAGACAGCTACCGGCAGGTTGCTCTTGAGGCGTAAGATTTTGCCAAGGTAATAACTACTACCTAAGGTAATAGGCGCCATAGTTGCCATAAGGGCTGTAATAACATATTAGATACATCTTTACATAAACACTCTTGAAGGCAAAATTAGCCGAAAGAGCGCCTGCCGGTAAAGCTGCTAAAGATAAACAGTCACAAAATATTTTATCGGTAATTTCCTATTGTATTATAGGACTACATTTGTTAATATAATAAAACTTTACAAAGGAGGGGCAGTGAAAGCATTGATAACATACTATTCGTTCAGCGGCAATACGGATAAAGTGGTCAAGATATTCGCCGACGTCATGAAACAAAAGGGCGAAGTCGATGTGCAGAGGCTGAAGCCGGTAAATGAGATAGACGATTTTGGCGGGCAGTGCCGGGCCGCTTTTACCAAAAAGAGGGCGGAGCTGAAAGACGGCGTCAAGTATGACGCGAGCCATTACGATCTCGTATTATTAGGGTCCCCGGTCTGGGCGTTCGCCCCGACGCCGGCGTTAAACACCTATCTCGATAAGATATCCGGCCTGAACGGCAAGAAGGCGATACTGCTTCTCACTTCAGGAAGCGGCCTTGGCGTTAAAAGATGTTTCAACAGCATAAAGACCGTCCTCCAAAATAAAGGCGTGACGGACATAAGCGAGATAAACATACCGGATAGAAAATTAGGGGACGAAGCCTTTATAGTGTCGGCGATAAAGAAGGTAGTAGGATAGTATGCGTGTTGCGATGTACTATGCTAATAACGACGTCCGCCTCGAAGAGAGGCCGCGGCCCACGCCCGGGGCGGGTGAGATACTGGTGCGCATCGAGGCGAGCGGGATATGCGGTACCGATTGCCTGGAGTGGTACCGTATACATAGGGTCCCTCTAGTCCTCGGGCATGAGATAGCGGGCGTCATAGTCGAAACCGGGAAAGGCGTTAAGCGGTACAAAGTCGGCGACAGGGTCTCAGTGTCGCACCATGTGCCGTGCGGCAAATGCCGGTTCTGCCGCGCCGGACATGAGACGGTCTGCGATATGCTGCGTAAGACGAATTTTGACCCGGGCGGGTTCTCCGAATTCGTCCGAGTACCTAAGATAAATGTTGAAAAAGGCGTATATATTATTCCGAAAAACGTCTCTTTTGAGGAAGCGACATTTATAGAACCGCTTGCCTGTGTGATCAGAGGGCAGAGGCTTGCGGGGATGAAAAAAGGGAAGAGCGTTCTCGTGATCGGCAGCGGCATATCGGGCTTATTGCATATAAAACTTGCCAGGTCGGCCGGGGCCGGCCGTATTTTCGCTACAGATATTTCGGATTTCAGATTGAAAGCCGCTAAGAAGGCAGGCGCTCATCTCGCGATAAACGCCGCCGAATATACGCCGGAGCGGTTGAAAGATATGAACGGCGGTTTGCTGGCGGACCTCGTCGTCATCTGCGCCGGGGCCGCTTCCGCGATAGAGCAGGGACTTAAGTCGGTTGAGCGAGGGGGCACGATCCTGATATTTGCGGCAACGGGCAAAGGAGTGACTATACCGCTATCCGTGAATGACCTTTTCTGGCGCAACGAAGTCACTGTCACGAGCTCTTACGCCGGAAGCCCGGACGACCACCGGGAGGCATTGAAAAAAATTGCCTCGAAAAAGGTCAAGGTATGTGATATGATAACGCATCGGTTCGGCCTTGAGGACGCTGTCAAAGGGTTCAGGCTGG
>JAQUSE010000014.1 GCA_028715235.1 Candidatus Omnitrophota bacterium
ATAAAACTTATCTTCCCGTCTGTCTCCACCTGACGCACGACACGCAGATTGCGTCCGGGCACCGTAATTATCTGTTCATTACACGTGATCGATCCGTCAGGGTTCTTCATAACCAGGAAAAACCTCCCCTTGATCATATTGACAGCGCCCGGAATAACACGGTATGAAGACGCATCCTGTTCACTGGTCAGTACGATATAACCGGGTACGTTGAAGTCCAGGGTGAACGTATGCCCGAGGAGCGATATCTTTTCTTCCTGAAGGTCAACAGACTGGTCGGGATTGACCACGATCCGATAAAGTTTACCGTCGATGGTTACGTTACCGCCCTGATTAGACTCGAAGGTCGTCGTCGGCGTTAAAATATTCCCGAACACATAGGTGTTCGTGACGGGATTATGCCAACTGCGATACGAGTCTGCCCCGACCGTTATTGACCGCTCATCCAGCGCCAGAATATTATCGGTAATAACCGCGTGATAGACGCGCCCGTCAATGACCGTTATCCCGTTCATGACAGGATAGACATTCGACCGGTCATCTTCCAAATGATAAGTTCCGTCATGGTTATCGATAACGGTATACGGGATATTGTCAAAAACGATGTTCGTTGTCACCAGAGATACCCCTCCGTCCGGTGACGTCAGTACCGTATACTCGATATTATTTATCTTCACAACCCCGTTGACCGACGTATAGGGTACGCCTGCGGCATTTATGAACGTATATTCGTTACCGCGTTCGTAACGAACCCGGTAAACATTGTCCGGCCCCGCGAGGGTTATCTCGCTGGCATCGCTTAAAACAACCCGGTGATCAGTGGGCTGGTAGTCCACCGTATACCGGAAGCCCGCGATCAGGATATAACCGTCCTTCGAAGTATAGACCAATGACGGGTACGCAATATCAGTCAACGTGACCTGGCCGTTCGGAGCGATATCGACACGGTAATCCGTGCTCCCGAGAGCCACATATTTCTCGACGAAATCCTTGACCCCGTTAGCATCCATATAGATGTCATAGACGGTTTCGCCAATTTTGATGTCGCCGTCTTTGTCAGGATAATAATTAACCGATGAGGTCCTGTCGAATGTCGACAGATTGCCGAAAAGCGTATATTCAACGATATCCGCCAATCCGTCGGTATCCGAATCAGCCGACAGGTCGTGCGGCGCCGAAGCGCTTCCGTACATCATCACTTCAATGTTATCAGGCATTCCGTCACCGTCATTATCCGCAATCTCTGGTGAGAGCGAAATATGCTCGACGATATCCGGGGTGGCATCATGATCATTGTCGGTCAGGTAACCGCCCTGCGACATGTCGATCGAGAGGTTACCGACGCCGTAGAGGTGCTCTTCGAGAGCATCATTTACTCCATCGGCGTCGGTATCTTTTGACAGCGACAGTGTGTGTGTGGTGAGATTCCTGAAGAGGAGGGTTTCTGCTACATCAGGCATACCATCGCTATCATTATCAAGCAGATAATTGTTGTTCATCGTATTGTCGATTGTCCCGTATATCTTGATCTCAAGGGCATCAGGAACACCGTCTCCGTCATCTGCGTCATTGATCGTCGTCTTTCCAAGATTCCCGTTCAGAAGGACCTCAACGATGTCCGGGATTGAATCGCCGTCTGAATCATAAAGAAGGTTCCCGCCCATGTCCGGAAGAATGCCGGGGCCGTAAATAGCCTCCTGGATACAATCGGGCACTGCATCCCCGTTCCGGTCTATGGCAATAAGGTCTTTGGCAAAACTGCCGATATAAGGCGCTGCCCCTCCGTTCACGGTGATCGTACCGTCCTGGTTATAGGTTACGGTCACATCGGTGTTATTGACATTATAGTGCTTTTCCGTGATCAGGAGGCCACCCGCTTGTGTGTCGACGCTGTACAAACGGGTCCCGATCCTGATCGTGCCGTTGTATACCCCATATTCCAATTTCGGATTCTCAACGTTCGTTATAGTAATGGTGCCTGCCGCATTGCGCGTCACGCGGTAGTGGGTTCCCTGGAATACAAAGGCCCTGTCAAGGAGGGTTATGGTATCGGTCGCGGCGACCGATGAAACCTCGTACGTCACCCCGTTAATATAAACCGTTGTTTTTCCATCCGTACCGGTATTTTGGGCGGTGATCGGGTAAGTCTTTTGCGTCGAGAACTTATACGTGCCGTTAGGATTTATATCGACTGTATAAAGGCTCTGGTCGATGTTCAACGCTGTCTCGGCGAGTTTTAAGGCATGGTCTTTAATTGAAACCGTAAAGAGCCTGTTGCCGATGACCGCATGTCCGTTCACGACAACGAACTCATTATACGGCGCGTCCTGCTGTGTCAAGACCAGCGTCCCATCAGCCCGGTAATCGGCTTCATAGGAAACAACGGTACCGTCATTTTCAGTGAAGTTAACGTTCCGCGCTACGAGGTCCGTTACGAGGATATCGTTACCGGTCCCGTTCGGTTGAACGGCGATAACATACCGTTTATCGCCGACAATGACAACACCGTTCACGCGGTCAATGTATTCGGCAGCGGTCATTATACGGGTCGCTTCCGTATTCTGGATTATATATTTAAGATCACCCGCCAGCCCCGCGAGTCCGGCTATTTCCGGCCGCTCAAGAAGGGCCAGTTTCAGATCTTCGCCATTTTGATAATCAGCAATCGACATCGCATGTAAAACGTTCCGGAAGAGGTCGCGCGCGGCCCCGGATCGTATGGCCCCGCTATAGGTAGCACCACTGATCACATCAATAAAATCAAACGCATTGTTCGATTTATACATGACCTTGTATTCGTGGCGGCCGACAAGGATCCTGCGCTCGCTTAAGCCAAGCATATTGTTCGTATATTCGATATCATAGGCGCTACCGTCAACCTTAATGATACTGCCGATCGACGATACGGTCTCGGTTCCCTCTCCCTCGGTTCTGGACAGCGAAATAACACCTCCGGAATAACTTAGCGTATAATCCTTATTATTGACGGACGTTATCCGCTCTGCCAGACGCACTGAGCCGTCGGGTGCCTGCACTGCAATGGCAATCATGCCGTTATCGAGCGCGACAGTCTGGCCTAACGTCACCACCCCCTGTGACGGATATGCCTTGTTCAGGACTCTGTTAACGAACACATAGCCGTTATTCTTATACATAACACGGTAGTTATAACTTCCCAGTCGCGCGGTACGTTCGACCAGCCTGATCAAGGTACCTTCGACAACGATATCGTATTTAACCCAGCCGTTCGTGTCGTCGCCCATGGCGAGAACGGTCCCGCTCGAGGTATATGATCCGTTGGTAAGCGTATTGGTAAAAATATAGTTCTTCGCGGCCGTGTCGTATGACACCTTATAGGTAATGACCGTTTCGCCGGCATACAATTCATAGGTATCGTTCACCAGGGCCCGGCGGCCGTCTGAAAGAGTCATGACAAAATAATCGGATTCGTCTACGTGTATAGTTCCCAGAAGATGGTCAATAAACTCTTCAACAGGCATAACTTCAGAGGCAGGCACCGCATCAATGAGCTGAAGCAGGTCCGCGCTGGCCTGAACATCACCGAGGGCGACAAGGGCAGCCTTGAATTCCGATGCGTTCGTATAAGAGCCGGCCGTCAAAGTTCCGAGCACGGTATTTAACTCATCACGCATTGCCTGTGTTAAAACCGTACACACCGCCGAACCGGATTCTCGCCCATCGGGATTGGCTGTATCGAAAACCATCTTGCTGATGGTAATCGTGCCGTTCTGGTTATCGCGCATGCGATAACGGTCGTTCCCTAACGTCGCAAGTTGTTCTGTCAATGACAACGCATGGTTGACAAGGCCAAGTTTATAGACCAGGCCGTTCAGTTTGATCAAACCGTTCGCTGATACGATACTAACGCCGTCGTCAATATTGGTAAAGACATACACCCCTTCGGCATAGGACACGCGATAGTTGATAAATCCGACGGTCATATCCTGCGGGATGACGTCGAACAAGCCCGCCTCGTCGGTAACAAGCGTATATGCCTTTCCGTCCAGTGTCACCGAGCTTGTCGTATACGACCTCGCGACCGTTACCGCGGAATCCGCGGTATCCGAAACAACGGCTGTTTCAAGCGCGTAGGTGCCGTCATTGTTATATCTGACACGATAATCGGTCGTGCCGAGACGCACCATCCGTTCGGCAAGCGTTATCTGCCCCTGGTTCACGCCTATATCATACGCATAATTATTCAGGCGTATAACCCCGCCCTTTGATATCGCTATCGCGCCTGCCGTATCAAGAGCGATATAATGCCCGTTGAACGCGTCATAGCCTATGCTGTATGCCGCATGATCGATCGTCACGGTATTGCGGAAAAGTTGAAGAGCGCCCTGGCCGTCAACCTTGATACCATACGTAACACCGTTTACCGCTATCTCGCGCAGGAGAATGCCCTGGAGGTAGTTATATATCTCTGATTTATAGGAAGCAAAACCCGAAGCCACGGTCATCGCATCTGCACTCGAAAGCGTTTTGAAGGCATTGAGTATCGTTCCTTTCTGATCGATATAGTTTGCTTGTGCCAAGGCCGCCCAGAGACAGTCGTCCTCTGCCAGGATCGGGCCGAACGACTGAGCGGTCATTACTTTATTAAGAGGAGCATTTTTCATAAGATCGTATATCGCCTGTTTTTTGCCCGAAAGGCCGTCCGACAGGGCCATCGCCCCTGCGTCGGCCAGGGCCTTAAACGCTGTAGTGACCAGTCCGTTTTGATCGATATAGCCGGCCGCCCTCAACTCCGACCACAGGCTATCGACACCGACCATAAGAACCGCACCCAACGACTGTTTCTGAACACCCGCGCTTCGGGGAGCATCGTTCAAAAGGTTATAGATCGCTGTCTTTTTCCCGGCAAAACTAGACGACAGGACCATGTTTGCCGCACCGGCAAGGCTGGTGAACACGGACGTCACCTTTCCGTTCGCGTCTATGTAATTTGCGGCTCTTAGTTCCTGCCACAGACTGTCAACGCTGTAGAGGCACACACCTGCCAGAGACTGTTTCGTTACAGCGGCATTTGTCGCCGTACCTGCCAACAGGTTATAGATATCGGCCTTTCGGGCCGTATATGCCTCAGACAACCGCATGAAGGTGCCGTTCGGGAGCGCCTTGAAGGTCGAGGTAACCTTTCCGTTCGCGTCTAAGTAATTCTGATCCTTTAACTCAGCCCATAGCCCGTCTACGCCAGAAAGGATATCCCCTAATCCGTCTTTTGATATAGCTACCGTCGACGGATTAGCCTTCAAATATGAATAGATCTCCTGTTTTTGGGTCGAAAACACTCCTGACAATGTCATCCCGTCCGCATTGGCGATCGCAGTAAACGTGCCGGTGACAACGCCATTTTCGTCGATATATTGGGCGTTCCGCAATTCATTCCAAAGGGCTTCGGTATTTGACACAATCCCCGCCAACGATTGCCGACTCAGGTTTTTGGCGATCTCTGTATACGCATAGGAAGATCCCTGGCTTATGAGCGTATAGAGTCCGGTCTCTGCATTAACCGCAACATAATATTTGGCCGAGCCGATCATCGCCAGCGGCATCGAAACAGAGCTTGACTGCGCTCCGCCGCTATACGTATAATCGCTGATATAATCGTTGAATTGTTTGACCGTAGTGTTTGCGCTGCCTAAACGTTCAATGGCGCTCACCGGTTTCTCGATAAGCTTAAGGTCGCCCTTACCGTTAACGGTATCGAGCCTGACCTCAAATTCCACCTCTTTTAGCTTCACTATATCCGTCTCGTCCGGGCTCGTCAGTATCTTTGTGCTCACAGCCTCAACCTCATTGGTCGCGGCATTGATAAAGGCATAATGTCCTGCATAGTTAAGGGTCTTTATATAATAATTATATGACCGGTCGCCGATCGTCAACTGTATCTCCTGATTATAGAGATTTGAACTCCTCGCAGGCTTGCGGGCAAGGCTGATCGTGGTATCGTCGCGGATGATATCGTATATGATCTTTTCGCCATTGGCGGTGATCTCCGCAGTCGTGCCGTGCATCATATCCAGGATCTTATTAACGATATTGACCGGCACGCCGGTAGTCAATGCCTGCACGTATTGTGCCCAGGTCGTCACCTTCTCATCAAAAGGTGTATTTTGAATATGATCGACAAGTTCCTGGTCTCCTTGAGCGAGGGTAAGAAACTCGGGGATCCAGTCGCTGGCGAACGCATTAGCAGGCGGGTTAACCTTGCGGATAGTGATCGCCGGCTGGCTCCCGAGAAGCGGGGTAAACGAATATTCATATCGTGTTGCACCCGCAACATACGGATCACTGACCAGAACCGCGCTCGTCGAATACAGAGCGCTCACAACATGCGTTCCGGATTGATAGTCGAGCACAATGACTTTCTGATCGCTCGGTATGCTGGTTTTGTCATACGGCCTCAAATATACTTCTTCGGCTGTCTCGACGACCTGCATTTTTATCACGTTCGCAGGATGCGCGATCTCGGCCAGATCGAGTATGATCGCACCCGGCAGGCTTTCAGCCGCAGGAGAAATAGTATACAGCGGCGTACCGGATACCGTTGTAAAACGCGTTGCCAGGCCGGCATCATAGCGGTACAGCGCCCCGCCGATCTCCACGAACAGATCACCCGAAGCGGTAACATCCTTCGGTTTTTCAAAGAGCGCCGTTCTGCCGCTCTCATTTTTATCGATGGCATAGATATCGTCACCGCTCACCAGGATCGGCCTCGTATCGGCATCGATCGAAACCGTAACATCATCCCCGGTTTCGCTTACTTTTGAAACAAAATAGGTGGTCGATTCGCGAACCGTATAGAAACCGTCCTTAATATGCATAAGCGTTGTGCCGGCCTCATATTGATGGGAAGGCCATTTTTTGATCTCTTCGACAAGACGTAAAACGCCACCCTCAAACCTGACAAGATAGTCCTTTGTTCCGACATGGACCATGCCGCTGACCGGTGTCACCAAGCTCCGGTCGTGTACGTTGGTAAGGACAAGCGATGCCATATCGCTACCTGACGTCGTGTATACTGAGTTGCCGACGATGATAAGCCTGGTATCCTGTTCAACACCGCTGGCGATCTTCTGGTTGAGGACAAGGCGATTTTGTGTATCGAGCGTGACATCGAAGTAGACATACGTTATCCGGCCGTTCTCAAAGGTTCCGTTCACCAGCATCACGCCGTTATGCGCATCAAGGGTTGCCGGCCCTTCCTGCCCGGCAACGGCCTTAGTGAAGGTGTAGCCGTCTACGGACGGTTCGGCTTTATACACCGTTCCGTTGATATCGATATAGTAACCGGGATATGTTTCATTAACGCCGCGCTCCTCGACCAATGTTAAGACCGTGGTGCCGGTGAGGTTCATGTCCTGCGGAACTATCTCAAAGCGGACACTGCCTACCTGCACCACATTCGAACCCATATCCAGCGCCGTCTCCGACCCCGTCAGTGCTTGGATAGTATAACCGCCGACTACCGGGGCTATGGTATAGATATTGCCCTTAACGATAAAATACTTGAGTGCGGTTTCCTTCGGTTCATAGACACCGTGTATCCCTGTCGTATCGCAGGTAATAATATACTGATTCTGATCCCAGCTGTAAGGAGTTTGAGAACTATGGATCGTGAAATTGTTATCGTCGAAGCTAAAATGGCCGCCGGTCGTGATCTTCGCTTGCGACGGATCGTTCCCCTCTTCGATGACATAGAACTCGCCGTTCCGGAGTTTTGTCATGTATAAGGTATGCGACACCGTACCGCCATAATCGACCGTGACTTTCTGCGTATGGCCCTCAAGCGGCATCATACCTTCGAATATCAGCATATCCTCTGAAGTTACGGCGCGGTCACCATTCAAGTCACAGGCAAGGTTAACCGACTTGTCGCGCACCGCGAGATCTTTCACGATAAAGTTCAAATTCTGGTTATTGTTCCGCATCTCGCCTGCATTAGTCCAGACGATCTTAAAGGTATGAACGCCTTTATCGAGCGCGAATAGAGAGGTTTTGTCGCTCTTCAGGAAATTGGCGACATGAACGTTTCCATCAGGCGTCATCTGGACTGAAGCGGTCCCCAGTTTGGTTTCTGTCGTGCCGGTGACCTCGTAGATGTCGATCTTAAAATCTTTGCCCGGAACGAATTTGCCGCCTTCCCATCGGCCTTCTATGTCGATATTAAATCCGCCCGAGTAGTTCATGGTGGTAGTATACAGGGAAGTCACGGTGTTATCGATCGTGTCATTTATCGCAAACGACTGGCTGTCAAGACCGGCGTTCATGTCCATGTTGATCGTGTCCTGCCTGTCAATAATGCCGTCATAATTGACGTCAGCCACCGCGTGTTCGGTCAGGACGACATCATTCCCATCGGCAGTGTGCTTAATCAGATATTCGACACCGTTGAGCAAAACCACCTTGCCGTTCCCGGTCGATGTATATTCGTAGCGTTTCGTTGTGACGCTGGCAGGATCGACGTCATACGAATGTATCATATTGACTACATTGACATGGTTGAACAGCGAATCGGTCATGAACCGCGCATCCTCCGTTGACATAGGCCGCTTATACGGATGTGCCGGCACGCCTTCAAGGACCCTGGCTCTTTCCTCAGGGGAAAGGTCCGCTATGGTATAAATCTGTCCGTTATCGCCGCTCACCGTTTCGATCGTATACGTTTCATCTTCCGCATTATCGACGACATATCGTACATATCTTCCGTCGTCCAGCAGGACAAGATGATCCCCGTCCTCGATCTCCCCATACATTTTTTCACGGAGATCTATTACTGTTCCTGATTCATAATCGTTATCGACCTCGCATAGATAGCTGTCGGTTTCGATACTCTTGACAATGTAGAGAGAGTTGATGTCATCGGGATGGTCGGCAACAAACGTTGCCGTGAACGATTGATACCCTACAAGTGCCCGATCGGGATCAGGCGGGAATACTACCGTATACGTATGCGCGCTCGCGTCGCGGCTGATATAATAAGTATTTTTCGAGCCGGCAAGCGTATACTGGTATGCATTTTCACCGTCTTGCGGCCTGCCGGGCGTCCGGAATTGATAATACGCCTTCGCCCCGTCGATACTGTTCAAGACCGTACTTCCGAATCCATCCTGAGCCGCGGGGAAGTCATCGTTCACAAAAGTAATTTCGCCGGTCTCCGGATCAGCATACATGCTATATATCTCGGTGCCGACTTGAATACGTTTAACATTTTCTTCAGCCTGCCGCGGCACTTCGACGTGCTCGGTTACGGAAAGATCGCCGGTAAGGCTATTCTGACTGATATCATACCGCTTGGCACCCAGCGTAAAATAAGGTTTTCCCTTCTCGGTAGCCTGTACGATCACGTTTCCGGTATCGTTGAATACGCTGTAGGTGCCGTCCAGGTTAACTCTGACATAAATATCGGACGTCGTAACACCGTCATCTTTCGTGATCATAACACGGCGCGAATTGAGCTCATTGGGCGCAAGCTCGTGCCAGAGCAATATATCCGCAGAGTTAACGATTTCATCGTGGTTAAGGTCGCAGGCGAGGTTCACTGAGGTATCCCGCACGACGATATTGCCGAAGCTTATGAGATCACTTACACTGCCGAATGCCGTACCCGCCTCGCCTTTATTAGCCCACTTGAGAAGGACAGAATGTTTGCCGTCCTTCGTAGTCTTCCCAAGGCTTCCGATCGCCATTACAACGGTCGTGTAATCGGCGCCCGGCACGAGATCGATTTTTGCGGTACCCTTATATGCGCCGTCCACATACACTTGAATGTCATACTTGTAGTTCGGCAGGCTAACCGTACTTAAGGGTTTAACCTTGAATACCAGTTCGCCATTTTCGATAGCAAAGTCCGGCAGGCCGAAACGATAGGTTTCTGACACCGAATAATCTGTTATCTCGCTACCTTCACCGGCCGCTGCAAGATTATATTGCACCGCATGTTTCATAATATCTTCATCGGAAAGATTAATTATGCCGTCACGGGAGACATCGCTCCCTTTCAGTTCCGACAGCCTCAAACGATTTGAGTTTTGGTCAAACGCTATGACATAATCTGTGTTCAGGATACGGACGGTCTTTCCGTCTTTTGATGAATCATACGGAGGAGTAAGGCTATCGGTCGCCGTGAAACGGTATGTGCCATCGTACCGTTTGACCGCAAAATACGTGTTCTCGGGCAGATCGACCTGATAAATCCTGGCGTCATGAGGCGCCAGCTCATACCACGCATCAACATCGTTCGTATCAACAATACCGTCTAAATTGATATCGGCCAGACGGTTCACGCGCTCATCGGTAACGGAAAGAGCCTTAAGATCGACACTCGCCCCCTGTGGAACCAGGTCCCGGTTGCTCCACCGTATTTTTACGGTATTCTGGCCTTCGGCCAGGGACACCTTCAAAGAGGAATACTGCGTTTCAGGATCAAGCTGGAGATAGGTTGTTTCATCGCCGACAGTGATCGCCAACTGTGCCTTGTATCCGGCCGGGACCGACTGGGCAAAGGCTTCGATCCCGAGATTATAGAGGCCGTTCCTGCCGACCGTAACTCGATATTCCAGATAGTCATCGGCTGAGCCGGTAAACAGGATACCGTCGTTCGAATACCTGAAGCCGGTTCCGGATTTATCATAGAAGTCCTCCGCATCCTTTCTGACATTATCATACGCCAGCTGATCGATGATGATCTGCACGTCGGCGTCGGTGACACCGTTCTTATTATCAACGTCCTGGACAAGAAGCTCGCGGACCTGGATCTGCCCGTCCGTCGTCGTGGTCACCTGGAGTTTCTTTGGCTCTGCGGCTTGTGTAATATACAGTATCCCGTCATCGGCTGATGTTGCAATAGGGGTGTACGTAAGGGGATTGAACAATGTATAGGTACCGTTCCCATTCGCGCGTATGATGTAGGTGGTACCGGTATAGGTGACCCCTTTAAGTTGGGAGGTGCTGATATACTGCGACCTGAAGGCCTCAATATCGGCATCAGTCAGGGTACCGTCATTGACTATGTCTAAACGCTTATCGAATACTTCGAGATCCTTTATCACGAGCTGGGTCGTGCCGGCCGGTATCTGGCCGCGCCATTCGAATGCTATCGTGTGCGACCCTTCAGTCAGATCGATGTCTTTTGCCGCGTGGACGAAATCAGAGGTGCTGGCATTTACGCTGTATGATCCTGCTTCGCCGAGGTATTCCCCATCGACATAGATAGCGATCTGATCGGCATAGTTCGCGGCCTGGCTGCCGATATTCATGATGTCAAGGCCGACGGCGTATTCTCCCTTCTCCAGAATATCGACACGGTAGGTTATTTTCTTGTTCATTTCACCGGTTGCCATGCCGGTGCCGTAGGCAGCCCATGATTCATCCTTATCGATATAGTCTGACGCGGCAATTGGCCTTGACTGGTCTAAGAACATGCGCTGATATACGACGCTATCCTTCCAATCGACCGTGCCGTCGAAATTAACATCGCCTGACATATATTTTGTCAGATATATGGCGTTCGTAGCCGGATCAACATAGATGCAATAGTCGTTCCGGACGTTCAGATCGGTGCTCAGATTGACAAGTCTGCCGTCTGAATCGGAATCATGGCGATCGATGGTGCCGTTACGGTCTACCAGTACGGTATACGTTCCATCACCGTTCCTTACGACATATGCGCTGCGGCTTTCGCTGCCCTCATACAGGGTGATGCTGCGCACATCGCGGCTTGTCGTAAATTGCCGCCTGAATATCTCATAATCCGCGCTGTCCGAGAAACCGTCATTGTTGATATCGGCCCTATGGTCGGCGTCACGCAGATATACTTGTTTAATGACCACGGGGTACGCCTGCTGACAGACAACCTTGATGCGATGCAGCCCCAGGACGTTCTCCCCTTCGCCGAACAGGTTCTTATCCAGTTTGAGATAAGAACGCGTCGGGTCGCTTAATGAGCGTGTCACGATCGTCCCCGCCTTAACGGCCCTGCCATCGACATAAATATCGAACTTATATTCGTACCCCTCGGGAGGTAATGCCTGACCGGCCGGCAATTCCATTTCAAGTCCGAAATCGTATCCGTCCTGATAGATCTTATGGATATCAAACTGATAGACAAGTCCGGCCGCGCCGCCGGAGAACGTCGATTCCATCATTGCACCCGTACCGCCCGGAACGGCATAATTGCCCTCGCGAACGAACCCGGCGCTCTCATTTTCCATAAAGTCCGCGCCATAGGTCCTTATGGGCGGCGTCGTGACATAGCTCGTCATAAGCGACCAATCCCAGATATCGATATTGCCGTCGGGCTTTCCTTCGGCGCCGTTGATATCGCCGTCCAGCTTTTCGGCAAGCCGCACCTCGCCGTTGATATCGGAAATGATCAGGAATTTCTTCTGAACGATAGCGCCCAGCGCATTGGCTATCGGCAACGTTATAACATTTGAACCGGATCGAGTCTTTATCCCGTTTATGGTATAGACATCGGTATCCTTGTTATAACTGATATGATACACGGTATCGCCCATGGTCACGATCTGGTTCCACATGGTGTTAGAGACATCCAGCCCGTTCTCGAACGCCAGACGGTCCTTGTCATCGATACGGCCGTCACCGTTAATATCGGAACGCCGGTATTCGGCATAGGCGGTAACGGCGTTCCTGAACTCAGCCAGATCAAGCTCATCGACCTTGCCGTCCGGTTCTCCGTCCGCGCCGGTCAGGTCGCATCGCTCGTCATAGTTGTCGGTATAGGCAAACGCATCCTTGATCTCAACGGTATCGCTAACGCGTTCCTGGGTATCGATATGTCCCAGCCCCTGATACGTAACACCGTCACGGTCCAGGTCAAGGTCCTTGGTGCCGGCATTGGTCCAGGTAAACCGGACCTTGAGCTTACCGGTCGAATTCAGATACGAATCTTTTATATAGAGACGTATGCTGCCGTCGATAAATGAACCCGAACTACCCCGCACCGCGAGATCCGTATCAGCGCCCAGCACATTGTTTATCACCTGCCCCGTCGTCGGATCCAGAACCGATATCCTGAATGTATAGGTACCGCCCTCAGGTATGCTGATACCGTCAAGGCATTTGGCAGAGAGACCGATATTGTAATATCCGCCATGCCCGATATCGAGGTTATAATCGATTGTATATTCTTCGTCAGTGTCATGCTTCATCACACGGGTTCCCGTTGCGCGGGTATCGACCGAAAGCCCTTGCCGGGCCACGTTCGAATTGTCAAACCGTTTACTGACGCTCGTCATGGCCGCTGCGATGATCTGGGCATCGGTATCGTTCCTGAATCCGTCTCCGTTAATATCAGATTCCGTCAGGAGCATAGCCAGATAGCGTAACCGTTTCACGTCATCGGTATCGGGCAGGCCTTCGGACAGATCGATGTCGCGACTGACAGAGCCGGCCTGCGGATACAGGATATCGTAGAGGCGCGAGTAGATCTCATAATCCTTAAAGTCAAGAATACCGTCATGGTTCAGGTCGAATTTCTGCACATACAGCTCGTCATCGCGTTCATCGATCACGGAATCGCCGTTCATGTTTTCGGTCGATTTGATCTTATCAGAGAACATCAGGTTCGCGATCGATCGCTCGACAAGATGCTCATCGTAATAGCTTAACACCCCTTCGTCATCGCCTTCCCTGAATACGTCATATTCATGGAAACGGTTCGGGTCAATGCCTTCAGGAAGGTCAAGGGAGTTGAATATACCGTCGTTGTTTTTGTCAAGAAGGTCAAAAAGGTCTGTGGTGAGCTCAAGATCGGCCATAAGAGCGGTCTCGACCCAATCCTCATTGTGTGTCGAACGCAGTTCCCCTGCGATCGTCGATAATTTCGACCAGTCAAGTTTCGTATCAGGATTGACAAAGGAACGGATTATCTCGTCGCCGTTCACATCGATCATCCTGACGCGGTTGATAATGGCAATATCCTGGCTGTCGATCTTATGGTCGCCGTTCAAGTCCGACAATTCGATCAGGCGGCGTTCCTTTTCATACCGCACGATATCTTTCATCTTATTGACGTCAGCCGTATCGATCTTACCGTCACCGTTTATGTCGTTAATGATGTTCAAGGCATGTTCATAATCCGTATAATCGGTTTCGTTGACCGCGCCGTCGCCGTTTATGTCGAATTTCGTATCGCGCAGGGATACATTCTTATTAAGTTCCTTACGCAATTCAAGGAGGTCGTACATGGTCGCGGCGTGATCGGCATCGTTATCCAGATCGACCAGATAGCTCATTTCTGTTTCATAGACCTCGATATCGTCGTCATCGAACGTATTATTGCCGTCTATATCCATGAGCGACAATTCATTCGGCGTCGCATGGTGGTGCGTCAGGTCAAAGATATTATTGACGATGTCGAGGTCGGTGTCCTTATTATTCAGCGAATCGATCGAGAAGGCATTATCACCGTTCAAGTCCTTGCGGTCCGCGAGTGCCCGGGCTATTGCATCAGCCGTTATGTCGAGTTTCCCGGACGTGTAGCTGTCCCAGATGAATTTATCTTTAAAATCAACGGTCATCATATAAACATCGATAACATTCCGGTTCGAGACCCGGACGTTCATATAACCGCCGCCTCCGATCGGACCATAATAGGTCAGAGTGCCGTCCGCGTTCAGTATCGACTGACCGGTGAACGTCACTTTATGTGTCACCTTGGGCCGCTTATTCGGTTCGACATACCAGGCCGCCCATATGTCGGTCTTTGCCGGGTTCGGGTTAAAATATATCTGGCTCTGTGAACCGTCGGTATGCGTCACCGTCGTGATATTGTTAACGACGTCGGTGTT
>JAQUSE010000196.1 GCA_028715235.1 Candidatus Omnitrophota bacterium
TAGATCAACGCAGATGCCGTCCAATATCTCAAATGTTCTTTTACATCCCGGACAGCGCACATTATCGTCCCTTGACACGCCTCGGCCGCAATCGGGGCAGGCCAAAAGATCGATGAACTCCGTTAAACTAACCTTGGATCGTCCGGTCATTTATGGATTCCCATAATTCGGAATTGGTGCAATAAACAATATTATCCGTCGATTTGACAAATTTCAGAAAATCTTCCAGCTTGCTCCATAGACCGAATTTTTCTATTTCCCATGAGTGGCCCCAAAGATGGAAAGATCCGCCGTTATTTTTTAAATCTCTCAGCAGGCCGGAGGCGCATCTTGTAAAATCGGTCATACCTCCGGCATTCTTCGTGATATTAGCGAGGCTTTCGCCGTCCATCCTTTCAACGCTGGTCAAAAGGCATGTGCGCAAAGGCCGGTCGTAAACCTGAAGGGTCGTATACAGCAGCCCTTTATCCAGGTCTGCGATCTCCTTGGTCCGCATGTATCCGGTTGTCCTGGCAAAATCAAAACCGCTCTCCAGGACCGCCTTCAATAAAGCTTCATTAAACTTACCTCTTGGAAAACAGAAAGAACCCACTCGCTTTCCCAGGAGATCCTCAAGCAATCTTTTGCCTTTTTCTATATCCTGCCTGGCTTTATCTAAAGGAATGCGCGTAAGCACATTGTGAGAATACGTGTGAGCCCCTATTTCGAACGTATTATCAAGATGCCTTATCTCTTCGGGAGAAAGGATGTCTCTTAACTCTTTGTTCGCCATTGGGATGTAGAACGTCGCTTTGACGCTATATCGCGAGAGCAGGTCCGCCAGTTTCAGGTCAAAGCGGCTGCCGTCATCCCAGGAGCTTGTAAACAGTATTCTGTTTTTGCCGGAAAAGCTTGATCGCTCCAATTCCTACCCCCATAATAAAATAAAGATTTGCCGCCAGGAACGGGCATTCCAAAAGCGGCCCGAAAAACGCTATGATCATAAAAGCCCAATAATAGACGAGGCAAAATGTTATTATGTTCCTTTTGTGGTCTTCCATGCCGGGTTCGACCTGTTTTAAGAAGCGCCTGGCCCTTATTACAAAAACTGAATGCAGGTAAAGAAGCGCTCCGCATCCCGCCAATCCGGTCAGGACGATCAAAGTCACATAGCTATTGTGCACATAGCGCACGCGGTAACTGAACCCTATGACCGCGCCCAAATTATAACCGAACCCTTCCCCGAACAGCCATATTTTCGGATTGTTCTTAAAGATTGCCAGGGCTTCTCTGGTCCATTTCAAACGATCCAATCTTGTTCCTTGAGATATCTCGGAAAAGTCCTGCATATCCTTGTCCTGCGTTATCATGTAATTACCGGGGAAGATATTGACTATCCTTTGAACGATATTTTCAAGCGACATCTTCAGGTGCACTTGAGTAAGCGTATTGATGTGCGTGACTATCCCCAAAAAAGCTACGACGCATAAAATTATCATAAGATATTTAACGACCCTGACCTGGTATTTGAACATTTTACGTATCATGCCCGTCCCTAAGGTCAGCACGATAAAGGCCAGGTAGCCGGCGCGCGACGAAATAGTTATGAGACAGCTGATCCCCAGGACTATCAACAGGATATTTTTAAGGCCGCGTTTTCCAAGAAGGAGGAAATAGAATATCCCGCCTATGACGAAGACATAGTTCATGGTATAGTGGCCCACAAGAAAAGCTCCGTCTTCGGGATCGACGACCGGCGACACATTCCGCACGATCTCTCCGAAAACATAGGTAAGGCCGTATATGAAAACCACTATGAATACAAAATTCAATAATTTAATATATTTGCCGAGCAGCTTTGCGTCCGTACCGATGTGGTAGCCGAAGAACGCGAATACAGGATACCAGAGGATGACACAATCTCTCAAGCTTGATTGGCCATAACCGATGATGCCCCTTAAGAAATATGCGGCGAATAGGAGCATTATTAATATCATCGCTTTGCCGGGGCTGTCCTTTACAAAATTTATTGATTCCGGATATCTCCATTTCGAAAATAGAAAATAGGGCGCGATAAATATAAATACTATTTCCCCTATGAAAAGATTCCCTATGCCTATGTAGGCAAAACCTCTCCCTAGGATAGCGTACCAGCTAAGTAAAAAAAAGAGGGCCTGGACAGGCAAGGGCAGGCCTCTTGTGTAATATAATATGACAAGCGCTATGCCTATCAGGATACATATAAGTATAATCATCTTTTCACGCCGATTTTGATGGAGCCGGCCAGATCAAAACGGCTCAGGATCGCCTGCGACACGTATAGCGCCGGCCCCTGATCAGTATCGGCTACGGCATTACGCAGCCTGATCGTTCTGCCAAGGCCGGCATTCTTACAAAGCGCGTCCAGGCACTTATACGTGAACCAGTATAAGTGCTCCATCTTTAAAAGTTCACGCCGGTGAAAGCCGTTCACGATAATGTTCAACCCTTTGCTGTTTATGGTCGTTATATAAATAGATCCTCCCGGGGAAAGCAGGCCGGCAAGTTCGCCTATGTCGTTCCACGGTTCCCGCAGGTGCTCCAGCACTTGTATTAATACGATAAGGTCGAATCTCTTGCCTGAAGCCGACAACTCATGCGCGTTTTTATATACAGGGAAGAGGCTTGTTTTTATTAAATTTTCTCTCGCGTGCGCATTAGACTCGACGAGCGCGACATCCATGCCGCGCGCTTTGGCGATCTTTCCGAGAGCGCCTGCGCCGCATCCATAGTCGAGTACGCTCTTCCCTTTCAGCGGCAACAAAAATCTATCGATAAGGTCCAGATGCTGTCTAAGGACGTTCTCCGGAGAGGCCCCGCCCGGCCTGTTATTCGTCATTTTTTCTTTTGTATAGTGGCTGTTATACAGGGCTTCAAGCTCTCCGTCGGAAGGCTGCGGGAACCTGTATAAAAGCTCGCACGCCGCGCATGAGCGGATGCTTGTGCCGGCGGATTTATGCTCCAGCCGCGTTCTTTCCGACCCGCATAAGGGGCATTTATCCATAGACAGCATTTATGGCCTTTTCTTTCTCTTCCCAGGAATACCGGGCCGCTTTTTCCCTGGCGGAGCGCCCCATAGACCCGGCCAGGTCCGGACAGGACGCCAGCCGTTCGAGCGCCGCCGAAAGGCCTTCTATGATATCCCGGCGCGCGAGCGCCTTGACCTTTATGCCGCATCTCTCATCGACGAATTCACCGGGCCCGCCCCAGTCGAGACAAACGACGGGATCACCGTGAGCCATCGCCTCCAGGACCACCATCCCGGCGCCTTCGAAGCTGGGATACAGAAAGATATCGATCTCGTCCATCAGTTTAAAAAGCTCCTGCTGAGGTAATAAACCCAACAGCTTTATCTTATCCTGAAGACGGTTCTGCCTTATAATATCCGCGATACGTCCCCTGCATGGGCCTTCGCCCGCTATCAGGAATTCCGAATTTTCATTGACCGCCGCAAATCTTTTATACGCCTCAACGGCGAATAGCGCGCCTTTCCAGTGCACCAGGCCTCCGGCAAACAATATTTTGGTCTTCGGTCCGCGGCTATGCGGTTCAAAGCCGGGGATAGTTACGGCTATTGCCGGGACCGTTATCACCTTGCCGCTATATCCGGAAAATTTATGCGCGACATATTTATTGATGGCTATTATCTTCTTCGCCTTCCGCCGGGTAAAGACAACAAGAGGGTTGTAGTACGCCGTCTTGTATAATATTTTTCTCGCCAATTCGTAAATAAGCGCCGCCGGATCGCCGTAGAACGGCCTCAGGGGCACGTTATGCGATCCTACGGGCCCCCAGATGAACGGGACCGGTAAAAATGCCAGGCAGCTCGGCATCCAATCGCTTACAAATGTCAGGTGGTGCGCAAGATCGAATTTTAATTCTTTATGCAGCCTCTTCGCGATAAAAAAAACGGCCGCTTGCCAAAGCAGGT
>JAQUSE010000197.1 GCA_028715235.1 Candidatus Omnitrophota bacterium
AGATCAGGAAAAGAGGAGACCTCCTTACGGAAGATTGGAGCAAATACAATTTTGCCTCCTCGCCGAGATACATATACAGGCATGAGAACGTGAGCTGGGATGCCCTGGAGATATATTACAAGGCAGCCCATAGGAAGTTCTATTTCAGGGCTGGATATATTTTAAAACGTTTTATGGCGGGGCTATGCAACGGGGAACTTCCGGCTTATGTAAAAGCTTTTTTTGATTTTGTGAGGTCTTCATAGACGGATAGGAGGAAAGATGGAAAAGCCTTTAAGCGTGATAGTGCCGGTATATAACGAAGAGGCCGGGATCAAAGCAGTCCTGGATAGCCTTATCATGGAATTGTCCAGGACAAGATCGGTATGCGAGATAATAGTAGTGGACGACGGCTCGACCGACGGGACTTCCGGCATTCTGAAGGATTACAAGGGCTCGATCGAGACGATACGGCATCCCGAGAATATGGGCTATGGGAGGTCCATAAAGGACGGCATACTGAAGGCAAGGCATCCTTATATAGCGATGCTCGACGGCGACGGTTCTTACCCGGCGGCCAGGCTGGCAGACCTGCTTGTACATATAGGGGAATACGATATGGTGGTCGGCTCAAGGACCGGAGAGAATTATAGGGGGGCCCTTCTGAAATATCCTGCCAGGCTTGTCTTTCTGTGGCTTTCCGAATTCGCGTGCGGCAGGCGCATACCGGATGTGAATTCAGGGTTCAGGATATTTAAGAAAGAGGTTGTCATGAAATATTTTAATACTTTATGCCTCGGCTTCTCGTTTACGACGACCATTACGCTGGCCATGTCCCTCGGAGGGTATTTCATCAAATACATACCGATAGAGTATCACAAACGGAAAGGCGCTTCCAAGGTAAGGTACTTCAGAGATACCTTGAGGTCGCTCCAGATAATAGTGGAAACGATACTTTATTATAACCCGATAAAGATATTCATACTCCTGAGCGGTTTTCTGTGGGCTGTGACATTGCTGGCGGTTATCGGATACGCCCTCTCGGGTCCGGATTTTCTGGTATTGCTGGCTATCGAATCGTTCCTCGTCTCGTTCGTAGTGTTCGGCCTCGGCCTTGTAGCGGATCTCATGAGGAAGATCGACCTTAAGAATTCCGATACAGAGTAAAATATAAGAGATAGATATGTCCTGGAAAAGAGCCCTCTCCATTGTTCTCACGCTGTATGCCGCTGTCAATATCGTATATGCCTCGCAAAAAACGGTTCTTGTGGATCCCGGTGGGGCTTCGCGCGGCATCTTCGCGGTGATGGCGAAAGAGATCACGCGGGATATCGTATATTCGAGGTCATTTTCCGCGGACCGGATACTTCAGACGATAAAGAAATATAATGCGCGCTATCAGGTGGGCCTCGAACCGCTCTTTGTCTGGACGCCGCTTCAGATATCCTACCTGTATTTACTGAGCTTCATCCCTCTGGACCATGAGACTGTTTTTGCCTTGACAAACCTCTTTTTTCTTATATTCCTGGCCGTGTGTGTATATAAACTGGCCTATCTGATATTCGAGAATGAAAGATACGCGTTAGTTTCAAGCGTATTATTTTTGCTGCATCCCCTGGTTTTCGATACCGCAATATCTTTAAGAAGGGGGATGGGGGAAACTGCATTTATCGCAGGATCAAGCTACTTTTTTGTCGTGTTTTTAAAGACCCGCAGTATAAAAGCGCTCTTTAACTCCGTCATCATTGCGCTAATCGGTTTTTTTTACAGAGAGACAATGCTTCTTGCGGTCGCGGCAATTTGCGCAGGCGGCCTATTCGTCGTATACCAGGATATGACGTGGGCTGAATTTGCTAAGGGTCTTATACGGCTCCGCGGCAGGATATTGGTCATAGCGTCATTATGCCTTATTCTTTTATTGTATCTGTCGGTAGAAATATATATGACTAAAAAAGGCGTAGGGACCCTTCTGACTAAAGGAAAGGAATATAACAGCTGGCGCGTGAAGAATGTAGCTGTGAAAGGCCTAGTTACCATGGACGATTATTTTAAAGTGGAGTCTGTATATGCGCCGCTCAGATTTGACAATGGCCTGCTTGAAAAGATGCGGCAAGCGCATTCGGAATTTTACTCAAAAGTCTGTCTCGTAGAGTCCCGATTCGGCATACCATACTATAAAAAATCCTTTTTTATAGCGAGCACCGTCTTTTACCATTGGTATCTTTTGCCTTTTTTCATCATAGGGATCGTTGCCGTCCGTAGGGCCGAGAAGGTGCGGCATGCCGCCGGATTCATATTATTGACCGCAATGGCCTATTTTGCGGCGCTCTCGGTGACAGGCACTATACCCGACTTTAGCCTTCCTATAGTACCCGCGGCCATGATATTATCTTCCCTGGGGCTTTTCGAGGTCGCTCGCGGCATGGAAAAGTCTTTGAGACCGGTCTTATTTTTCGGGATACTTTGCGCAGTTGCCGTTAGCAGCATATTTGCGCTGCAAAATATCCTGCCGCATCAGAAGATGTACGTCGATTCACGGATGGTAATAAAGGATGTCTTGAGCGATAATGCCGGATCAGGACAGTTTACCATGCTGGTAGACAGCTATGTTGCCCCCGAATATAGTCTTCGCGCTGTCCAGGCGGATAAAGAAGGCGAGCTTTATCTGCTGCCGGTATCTGCGTATATGCTGACACGCGATAATCTGGCAGGCTTTTTGAAAAAAGGAGGCTATGAACGAAGGTCCGGTTTTCTGGGAATGATCCACTGTCCGGAAGTAAGATATGTGGCCGCATATTCGGACAAACAGATCGATTACTACAGCTCTATTTTATACCAGGCGAAGATGCCTTTCAGCGCAGAGACGATCATATCGGACCGGAAGGCATGTACGAAGACGTATATATACGCAAGAAACGGGCAGGTGGAACAATGATACAGCAAAAGACGTTCAGGATGGTTTTGCTTGCCGCTGTTATATTATTGGGTGCTTATCTGAGGACAGCCAGTCTATCGGATTCGGATTTTATATGTGTCGACGAGTATATGTATTTTAACGGTGCCGCGATAGGAAATACCGTAAGGGCTGCAATTTTTGATCCTGGCGCTATGATAAAGAACGGGGGGATCGGCGCTTTGATATCTAGGTCCGTAAAAACTCTGCCATTGTACGCAAGGCCGGGGTATCATGTCATATCGGCCGTGGCGACAGTATTTATAGGTGAAAGCAAACACACAGCCCTACTCGTTTCCGCCGTCTTTGGTGTGATGATGTTAATCATAGTCTATTTGATAACATATGCGATGTTCGGTTCATATAGGATGGCTCTGGTCGCATCACTGTTCCTTGCGACTCAAAGCGGCGATGTCTTTTACAGCCGCTCAGCCTACCAGACTCCGGGGGCTGTATTTTTTTTAGCGCTGTCATTATTTCTGTACATCCGGCACAGGACGGCAGAAAATAAGTCATTTCGTTATTTAGTTATGTCCGCAGCGGCATATGGCATATCCTTTTCCATACATCCGGCTGTTGCGTATGCGGCTCCGTTGTTTGTGCTGCTTGAGGCCATCAGGTCCGCAAAGACGCTGGTCAGAAACTTGTTGGTTTTCTTCGGAACGCTCTTCAGTATTATAATATTATGGGAAGTTCCCAGGTTTCTGGTCTATCTGTACTTTCTGTTCAGGGGCCGGATAGCCCGCGGAGCCGGTTATTTTGAATCGCTTGTGCCGATAAATAATATCATGTCGTATATTGCCGAGCTTACGCGTGTCGGCAAGGCACAGTCGGCATTCAGGCTCGATCCGGGCTCTTTCGGATACTTCCCCGGCTTCCTGATCCATACGCAGGGCATTATATATTTCATTATCGTTGTCGCGGCGCTTGCGTATGTCATATTCAGATTGTTAAGACGGAAAGGTGACTACAGATATGTGCTGCTGTCGGCGTGGCCTCTGCTTATATATATA
>JAQUSE010000198.1 GCA_028715235.1 Candidatus Omnitrophota bacterium
AACGTATTTCGACATCTCCTCCTCCTTATTTTATGCCTCGACTTATACATTCGTGACACTAATATTTAAATCGTGCTATTAGCGGCTAAAAAAAATTATATCCTCTTCCCCGTGCTCGACATCCCCAGCGTCGTATGCTTGACCCCTTTGGCGGATTTTAACGCGTCGGCAAGTTCCCGCACCTCAGGCGCCGCCCCTTTTATGGCTATTATCTCAAGGCAGTTATCGTGGTCAAGATGTATGTGCTGGGTCGACATTATGATCTTATTGAAGTCATGCTGGAGGCTCATCAATTTATTGACAAGCTCTCTCTTATGATGGTCGTAGATCATGATGACGGCGCCTGCCACTTCCTTACCTTCTTCCCATTCTTTCTTCACCAGCTCCTGCCGAACGAGGTCGGAAAAAGCCTTTGACCTGTTCTTATAGCCTTTTTCCGCTATCAGGCGGTCAAACCTGGCCAGGAGATCTTTTTCTGCGGATATCCCGAACCGCGCCAATCCTGCCATGACTCTCCTTTGCTATTATTTTAAATATTGTAGCACAAAATGCTGACATGTCAAATTTTTTTTTAAAATGCGCCGCCGCTTCCCTTCCCCAGCATTTCGTCCATCTTGGGTATGAGGACGCTAAGTTTGATGGGCTTTACGATATAGTCTTCACAGTAGAGATACGACGTTTTAGATCTCGATTCGTCGTCCTCAAGAGCGGTGAGCATGATGACCGGAATAGAGATGGTCTTCTCGTCTTCTTTCAGCCTCTTCAGGACCTCCAACCCGTTCATATGCGGCATCATTATGTCCAGCAGTATCAGGTCCGGTCTCTCCGTCTTGGCGGACTGGAGGCCTTCTTTGCCGTTCGTCGCCGTAAATACCCTGTACCTGCCCAGCAATTCAAGGTTCTCCTTCAGGAAAGAACAGAACTCCTTCTCGTCGTCTATCACCAGGACTTTTTTCATATCTACCTTCCTTTTTTTAAATTGGATATGCGCATTCTATTTTTTGGCGCCCTGCTTAGCCCGGACGTCGGATTCATCCTCTATCTCGCCGACGATCTCTTCCAGCAGGTCCTCCAGCGTCACTATGCCCTCCAGCTTATTCCTGTCGTCGACCACTATAGCTATATGCGTGTGGCCTTTTTGGAACTCCTTCAGGAGTTCCGGCACCTTCTTGGAGCCGGAGACAAATGTGGCCGGATAGATTATATCCTGCAAAAGTATAAGGCCTCTGTTGCATGACAGGCCCAACAGGTCTTTCATATTTATTACTCCCACTATATTATCGGGGTTATCCTTGTAGACTGGGATCCTGGAATAACCCGACTCCTGGACTTTATCCAGGATATCGTCGATATTCGCGTTTATGTCGATAGAGGTTATGTCTTTCCTGGGAGCCATGACATTCCTGACGACGACCTCGCTGAAATTCAATATCCTGAAAAGCATCCTGGACTTGTCTTTGTGCAGGACGCCTTCCTCTTCCCCCGCCTGTATTATCGTCTTTATCTCCTCCTCTGTCACGAGGGCCGACCTTCTTTCGGAACTTGCTCCCAGCATCCGTATCATCGCCTTCGTTATAACCTCGACTATCTTTACAACAGGCGAGAATACCGCAATGAGCGCCTTCATCGGCATCGCGAGCATCATAGCCATCTTCTCCGAATAGAGCGTAGCAAGCGTCTTCGCCGTAACTTCCGATATTATTATAAGGAACGACGCCACGGCGGTCGCTACGGCAAGCTCCGCCTGGCCGCTATTACCCGTAAAATGTATGACCATAGCAGTCACGAGCACGGCTATCAGGGCGCCGACGACGTTGTTCGTGACGAGTATCGTCCCGAAGAACCTCTCGGGTATCTCCACGACCTTCAGGATTATCTTCGCCGCCTTGGAACCGCCCGAAGCCAGCCGCCTGAGCTTAAGGCGGTTTGCGGCGATGAAAGATATCTCCGACGCCGCCGTTATCCCGGCAAACAGCACTAATAACAATAGCAAGGCGACTTTTGCCAACGCATCTATGGTCAAGGTTTTACTATGCCTCCCGATACGATAAGCTTAATGCCCGCCTCTATAGATATATCCAGTATCTTCACCTGGCTTTTAGGTATGAGCGTGAGGAATCCGCTTAACGGCGTAGGCGTAGTCCCGATAAATACATGCAAAAGTTCCGCGCCGGCGGCGTCATTCGCCTGCTTAAAGCTGTCATTCGTAAGGAACCCGACGGACCAGACCCCCTTAGACGGATATTCCACAAGGACCACTTTTTTAAACGCCGGGCTCTCCTTGGAAAATATGGAATTGATTATCTGCCTGGCAGACGGATATACTATACTGATGAACGGGAATCTGAGGAACCAGCTCTCAAGCATCTTAAACATCTTCTTATTGGTGATCTTTGTGGCTATAAAACCGATGATGAAGATGGTCAGGATGCCCAGGATAAACCCCAGCCCCGGGATGGTGAATCCAAAATATTTCATAAGGTAGAAGTTTATCACCTTGCCCCATATGCCGTCGATGAACCGGAATACGATATAAAGAAGATACACCGTCAGGAACACCGGCAAAGTGATCAGCAGACCCGCGCCGAAATAATGCTTTATATTTGACATACAGACACCTCTCTTTACGCTACCGCACCATTTATCTATGCCCGGCGGGCATAAGACTTACGACCGTTAACGCTATTGTCAGGAAGACCATTATTATAACAGTTGCCCAGGCTATTGTATTGAAAAAAGCGGAATTCGTGTATTTTCCCATCAGGCGCTTGTCGTTAATGAGCAAGAGCATGAATATCAGCACAAAAGGCAGGAAGACCGAATTTGCCGCCTGTGAAAGCAACATCACCATTATCAGATTTATCTTCGGGAACATTATGATACCGGCGCCCATTATTATAAGTGCCGTAAATAGAAAATAGAACTGCGGGGCTTCTTTCAGGCGTTTGTCGACGCCCGCTTCCCAGCCGAGGCCTTCGCATACCGAATAAGCCGTCGCGAGCGGCAGTATCATGGCCGAAAAGATGGAGGCGTTCAACAACCCGAACGCGAAAAGGGACGTACAGTAGTTCCCGGCGAGCGGCCGGAGGGCAAGAGCGGCGTCTTTGGCGGTCTCGATCCTCACGCCGCTCTTAAAGAGCGTGGCCGCGCACGATATTATTATGAATATGGCGATGACATTGACCACTATGCCGCCGATTATAACATCGAGCCGCGCGTATTTATAATCTTTTACGTTTATCCCTTTCTCGACTACGGAAGATTGCTGGTAAAACTGCATCCACGGCGCGATCGTCGTACCGACGACGCCCATTATCATAAGTATAAAGGCCTGGTTAAAAGAAAATGTCGGCTTTATGAACTCTTTCGCCACGGCCCCCCATTGGGGCTTTACGAGGAAACCGGTCATCACGTACGCCAGGTAGAAAAAGCACGCCGCCAGGAATATCTTCTCCACCGATTTGTACGTGCCCTTTACCACTATCCACCATATGAGAAAGGCCGCGATCGGAAGTGATATATAGCGCGATATCCCGAATATCTCGCAGCTCGCCGCGATGCCGGAAAATTCGCTTATGGTATTCGTGAGATTCGAGAAGAGAAAGACGGCCATCGCGTAAAAGGTCACCTTGACGCCGAACTTCTCTCTTATGAGGTCGGCGAGGCCTTTCCCCGTAACAACGCCCATCCTGGAACACATCTCCTGGATGACGATCAGCGCCAGCGCCATAGGAATAAATACCCAGAGCATGGAATACCCAAAATGCGCCCCGGCTACCGAGTAAGTCGCGATGCCGCCCGCGTCATTATCGACATTGGCCGTGATGATACCGGGCCCCATGACGCCCAGGAATATCACGAGATTACGCCAGATACCCGGCCTTCCGCTATTTACGCTTTCGTTCATCGTCGTTACAGCCTCTTTGATGAAGATCGGAAG
>JAQUSE010000199.1 GCA_028715235.1 Candidatus Omnitrophota bacterium
CCCATCTTAGTGCCGGCATGGAAGACCGCCACATCCTTAAGCTTCCCGGCCTCGTTGAGCCCGCGTATCTCTATGCCCTTGTCGTAACTTCCGGGATAACCGCCTGACGCCATTACCACGGAGACGCATGGCCTCGGGTCCCATTCCATCTTATAGCCGCCCAGGTCTCCCGTAACGGCTTTATCCAGCGCGTCAAGCAGGTCGGACTTTAGCCTCGGCATGATCGCCTGCGTTTCAGGATCGCCGAAACGCGCGTTGAACTCAAGGACATACGGCCCGCTCTTTGTCAGCATAATGCCGGCGTAGAGCGCCCCTACATACGGTTTCCCTTCTTTGGATAGGCCGTTTATGACGGGATATATCACTGTGTCGAGTATCTTCTTAAAAAGTTCATCAGTGATCACCGGGGCTGGCGAATACGCGCCCATCCCGCCGGTGTTGGATCCCCTGTCGCCGTTGAACGCCCTCTTATGGTCCTGGCTCGAAGCGAGCGGCACAATATTTTTCCCGTCGGAGATGACTATTATCGAAGCCTCTTCGCCGACAAGGCAATCTTCGACGATCACCCTGTCGCCCGACGCGCCGAAGGCCCTGTCGACCATTATGCTCTTTAGCGCGAACCTTGCTTCCTCGATCGTCCCGCAGACCATGACGCCTTTGCCTGCGGCCAGTCCGTCCGCCTTGATCACTACAGGCGGCTCTTTCACCTCCGTCACGTACTTTAAGGCCTCGTCGAATTTACTGAATACCCTGAAATCCGCAGTCGGCACGCCCAGTTTCTTCATCAGCTCTTTCGCGAATACCTTAGAGCCTTCCAGGGCCGCCAGGTCTTTCGAGGGGCCGAATATCTTAAGCCCTTCCTTTTTGAACGCGTCTACTATGCCCTTGACGAGCGGCGCTTCGGGGCCTACAACCGTAAGGTCGATATGTTTATCTTTTGCGAATTTTAGCAGCGCGTCTATGTCATCGACTTTTATATTTACGCACTCGGCGACTTCGGATATGCCGCCGCTACCGGGAGCGCAGTATAGTTTTGCGCATTGGAGGCTCTGGGCTATCTTCCAGCAGAGCGCGTGCTCTCTTCCGCCTGAACCGACAACTAACACTCTCATTTTATTATAACTTCTTTCTTACCCTTGATAACCCTGCCTATTACATACGACTTGAGGCCAGACTTCGATAAAATATCTATTGCCTTGTCGACATCCCGTTTATCCAATACCAGGACCATCCCTATCCCCATATTGAATGTCCTGTACATCTCATGGTCATCGATATTGCCCTTCTTCTTCATTATGGAAAATATAAGAGGCGCTCGCCATGAATATTTATCTATCTCGATCGACATGCCTTTGGGGATTATGCGGGGTATCTTATCGTAAAAGGCCCCGCCCGTTATGTGGGCGATGCCTTTAATCTTAATCTTCTTTTTTAATGCCAGAACAGGCCTCGCGTAAAGACGGGTGGGTTTTAAAAACTCATCCGCGTGGGCTTTAAGTTCCGCCCCACTGAAGACCTTGCGGACCAGGGAATATCCGTTCGAATGGATACCGCTAGACTCCAGGCCGAGCACGATGTCGCCGGGTTTTATCTCTTTTCCGTTTATTACGGACTGCCTGTCGACTATGCCGACGCCGAATCCCGCCAGATCGTACTCGCCCTCTTTGTATATGCCCGGCATCTCCGCCGTCTCTCCGCCGACGAGAGCGAAACCCGCTTCGCGGCAGCCCTCGGCTATCCCTTTAACTACATCCCTCAGGACGCGCGGCTTGACTTTGCCCGTAGCTATGTAATCGAGGAAAAATAATCCCTCGGCGCCCGAGCACAATATATCGTTCGCGCTCATAGCGACCAGGTCTATCCCGATCGTATCGTGTTTGTCCGCCAGGAACGCAACTTTAAGTTTTGTGCCGACGCCGTCTGTGGAGGAGACTAATACGGGGTCCTTGAACGATTTAAAGTCAGGCCTGAAGAGCGCGCCGAAACTCCCCACGTCGCTCACTACGCCTTTTATCTTCGTCGCGCTCGCGAAACGCTTATAGTCCCTCACGAGCGCGTTCGCTTTATTTATATCGACACCGGCTGATTTGTAAGTAACATGTTTCATATCTTTTAACCTGTTTCTCAAGTAAAATCTTTTCGCTTTATTGTGGCGACGATGGCAAATCGGCCATGTGGGTTGCCTGCCCGCCTGAAGCAGTCTCTCGCTGGCAGGCGGGAGCCGTAAATTTTGATAACGTCTCGTTAATACCCAAAGCGCTTTAGCGCCATAGTTACCATAAGAATAAAGCTAACCGATATAACCTAGATAATACCTAAATACCCTTGATATCATCCCGCCGTCGTTTCACTTTGGCGGGACCCCGCCCCCTGTTATGCTCCGGGCGGGGAAATTAGGCGAAGCCCACTGGCCGGTTCGGCCATTGGCGCAAGGATTAAGCGAAAAATTTTCCATCTACTCCATCACTCTTCGCAGCACTTCCTGATAAGCCTCTTCCACGTTGCCGAGGTCCCTGCGGAAACGGTCCTTATCGAGCTTCTCTTTCGTCGTCTTGTCCCAGAGCCTGCAGGTATCGGGCGATATCTCGTCGGCAAGGATAATCTTATTCTTAAATCTGCCGAACTCCAGCTTGAAATCGACCAGGATGAGGCCTTTCGAGTCGAAGAAATCCTTCAGCACGTCGTTTATCTTGAACGAATATTTACTAATATCATCCAGCTCTTTTGCCGTGGCGATATCGAGCGCTTTTATGTGGTAATCGTTTATGAGCGGGTCGTGCAGTTTGTCCTCTTTGTAATGGTACTCCAGGACCGGCTCTTTCAGGACGATCCCCTCTTCCAGCCCCAGGAGCTTTGCCATTCCGCCGGCGACGATGTTGCGTATCGTCACCTCGATCGGGACGATCTTCACTTTCTTTATGAGCATGTCCCTGTCGTTAAGGCGCTTCACGAGATGGGTGGGCACGCCCTTCTTCTCCAGCATCGTGAATATCTTCTCGGAGAGTTTATTGTTTATCACCCCTTTGTTCAGGATGGTGCCTCTCTTGGTCGCGTCGAACGCCGTCGCGTCGTCTTTGAATTCCTGGATCAACAGGTCCGCGTCCTCGGTTTCATATAGCTTTTTCGCCTTGCCTTCGTAGATCTGTTTCAGTTTCTGCATGGATTCTCCATTTATTCAATAGTTACCAGTAACCAGAAAGAAAGTAACCAGAAAAAGAAAAAATCGACAGTCTGACCATTCTGGTAACTGGTTTCTGGTTACTTCTTCAAATCCCGACCCGCCCGAATATCCTGTCTACATTCTTCAGATGATATTTGAAATCGAACACGTCCTCTATCTCCTTCGCGCTCAATATCGACCTCATCCCGTCGTTCTTCAATAGCGCTTCCTTAAAATCGAGTTTCTCCTGCTTCGCGAGGAACGCCGCCTTCTGTATCTTATCGTAGGCCTCGTTGCGGGTAAGCCCCTTGTCGATCAGGTCGAGTAGCAGTTTCCCGGAAAATACTATCCCCTGCGACCTGTTAAGATTATCACGCATCCTGTCCTCATGGACGACGAGGTGGGCAACGACCATCATGAATTTGTCCAGCATGTAATCGAGAAGTATGGTCGAATCCGGCAGGACGACGCGTTCGACGGACGAGTGGGAGATATCGCGCTCATGCCATAATACGATGTCTTCCATCGACGCCATGGCGTTGGCCCTCAATATCCTGGCCATCCCGCATATGCGCTCGCATATGATGGGGTTCTTCTTGTGGGGCATGGCACTCGAGCCTTTTTGCGTCGGGGAAAAATATTCCTCGACCTCGCCGATCTCCGTGTGCTGGAGGTTCCTGAATTCCGTAGCGAATTTTTCAAGGGAACTTCCTGTAATGGCGATAGCGTTCAGGAATTCCGCGTGCCGGTCGCGC
>JAQUSE010000200.1 GCA_028715235.1 Candidatus Omnitrophota bacterium
GTGAATCTCTTCGCCAGGCGCGACCTATGGGACTGGTTCAGCGCTCCGTTCCATGAACGAAGTAAAATGCCTACTGGGATATCGCAACAGGCCCAGTTAACTTTTTGGTAATTTGGACAGCAATGATGCCTAATGTAAATTTGCGGCGAAGCTGAGGCAACTGCCCGCAAGTTCCACGCCGGACTGGGGTGAACGAAAAATTTTAAAACTTTACCACCATGGCTCTCGGCGGGCATGCCTTTACGCACAGCTCGCAGGCTATGCACTTCTCGGAATCAAAAAGCACCTTCATCGTCTTCTTATCTATATGCAGGGCCGCCGTCGGACATATTGCAATACATGCCCCGCAATGGGTGCACCTGGCCTCATCCCGGGTAACATCCTGGCTGAGGGGCTGTATCTTGACACCGATCCCAGTCAGATACTTGATCCCTTCGGCATAGTTCTCTTTCTTGCCCTTAAGCTCCAGCACCATCAACCCCTCTTCGTTCGGAGTGATCTTTGCCTGCAATATATTGAAGACGAGGTCAAACTCTTTTACCAGCTTATATACTATAGGCTGATCCACCATCTTATGCGGAAATGTGAGTACTATACGCTTGGAAACCATATGATCCTCCTTTTAACATAGAGTTACGTAATGTTAGAGAAGGTTAATTAAGGTTACGTAAGGTTAATACGCTTTTGTAACCTTACGTAACATTCGCTAACCTTACGGAACATTACGTAACCTATTATATCAGCCTGACTTCTCCCCAGCTACCCATTTTATCTCCCACTATAACCATCACCCCTATTACTCCGTCGATAGATTTCGCAACTCCAATCCCTTTTTCGATATCGGCCGCTTTCTTCACAACGTTCCCTGCGGCCGTCGCGGCGGCGTCGGCAAGGGCCGCATTCTTCGATATTATCAGGACAGCGTCGGCCTTTCCGAAACTGAGCGAATGGCTGACCGTCCCGCTCGATGTACATACGCCAATGCCGTCTTCGTCAGGTCCTATCTCAACGGCCAGCTTTCCGGTAAATGGCGAGGCCTCTCCCGCATATATGCCGACGGTTCTCTTCTTGTCCGTTTTAATGAATATGTCCCCGCCGTTCTCGACTATTACCTGGCCCGAAAATTTCAGAAGGTCCCTGCCGACGAATTCAGCCATGGCGCCGGCCACCGCTGCCATAGGCCCAACACCCGCTATTTTGCCGGCCTCGGCCATGACCTTTACAATTTGAGGGGCGTCTTTGGACACGGCAAAAGGGTCTAAAGACGTCCGGAACAGAGGATCATTTTTTATATACGATTCCAGTTCTTTCCTGTAATTTATGACCGCCTCACGGGCCTGTGTCTCCAACGCCTTATCGGCCGAGACCCATATGTCAGTCTCTTTCTCAACGACCTCGAATGATACCAGGTCGCTTGCCTTCATCGATCGTCTATAAATTCGTTCTTTATACATGATATGTTAATTCTTTCAGCATATCCTCGGCAGCTGCTCGCCTGCCAGCATATCAAGCGACCTTTTGCCGCCGGCGCGCGTATTGAGGATAACCCTGCCTTTATGTTCTTTTGTTATTTGTCCTATGACCGCGGCGATTCGCCCCTTCTTGTTTCGTCTCATCGCATTTAATATATTCTTAGCGTCTTCTTTCGCCGCAATTACGATTGCCCGGCCTTCACAGGCCATATATAAAGGGTCGAACCCCAGCATCTCGCACGCCTCTCTTACTCCTCCGCTGACAGGCACGTCTTTTTCGTCCACCGATATCCCGAAATTGCGCCCTTCGACTATCTCATTAAGCGTCGTCGCGAGGCCTCCGCGCGTCGGATCTCTCATAAATCTCACCTTATTCGACACCTTTAATATATTAAATATCAGGCCGTTCAGCGGCGCGGAATCGCTTTTCGTCTTTGTCCTGAATTCCATCCCTTCTCTTTTCGACAGGACGCTGACCGCATGTTTTCCGACGGAGCCGCTTACGATCACTACGTCGCCGGATTTTATTCTCTCCAATGAAAGACCGCCATAATATACCTCTCCTATGCCGCTCGTATTTATGAATATCTTATCGCACGATCCTTTTTCGACGACCTTGGTATCGCCGGTAACGATATCGACCCCTGAGCGCTTCGCGGCATCCGCTATTGACGCCGCTATCTTCTCCAGGACGTTCCTGTCCAGCCCCTCTTCAATAATAAGACCAAGAGAAATTGCCAGAGGCCTTGCCCCGCATACAGACAGGTCGTTCACTGTCCCGTATATTGCCAGGCTTCCAATGTCGCCGCCCGGAAAAAATATCGGGTTCACTACATAAGAATCAGTTGTAAAAGCTATCCGCTTCTTGCCGACGTTAAACACGGCCGAGTCATCTTTACGCCTGAGTATTTTGTTATCAAATTTGCCTATAAAGACGGAGTCTATCAGGTCGTGCATCAACTTTCCGCCGCTTCCGTGAGCCAGTGCTATTTTTTCCATATTTCCTTTTTTTTACTTACAACTTACGACTTACAACTTATAGCTATACTTATAATAAGCGCTACACGTCCACTCGCTCGACACCATACACGAGCCTACGGGACTGATAGGATTGCATATTTTGCCGAACAACTTGCAGTCGGCAGGTTTCTTCACTCCTTTAATGACATCACCGCAAATGCACGCCTTATTCTCCCTGGCTTTTTTCGGCTTCGGCTTAAATTTTACGTCCGCGTCATAATCTTTGAATTCAGGTCTTATCTCGAGGCCGCTATCTTTTATTTTACCCATTCCCCGCCATTCGGCGACGCTTTTTTTAAATACGCGCTCTATGCTCTTCCTGGCCAGGAAATTGCCGCTCCCGGCTATTATGCGCGTATACTGGATCTCTACCCTGGGCGTCTTCTGCCTGACGACCATAAGTATCGCCTGCAATATGTCTGCAGGTTCGAATCCAGTTATTACACAGCGCTTGCAATATTTTTTTGCCAGAAAAACGTAGGGCGCCGCGCCTATAACTGCGCTGACATGTCCCGGCAATAGAAAACCGTCGACGCGGATCTTTTTATCTTCAGCTATCGCTTTCAATGCCGCGGGCATCGTCTTATTGCCGCAGAGGACAGAGTAATTTTTTATTCCCTCCCTCTTCGCGGCAATGATCGACTGCGCGACCGTAGGTATCGTAGTCTCGAAACCGATACCTAAGAATACGACTTCCTGCCGCGGGTTCTTCCGCGCGAGCGCCAGGGCGTCTGTCGTCGAATAGACCATCTTTATCGCGTTTCCCTTAACTTTCTCCTTCTCTAGGCTAGAATACGACCCCGGCACTCTGAACATGTCGCCGAATGTAGCTATGATAATGTCGTTCCGCCCGGCAAGCCATATCGCTTTGTCGAGATATTCGTTCGGCGTCACGCAAACGGGGCAGCCTGGTCCGGATATAAGATTGATATTCGGCGGCAATAACGACCTCAGGCCGAACCTGAATACATTCATCGTGTGCGTCCCGCATACCTCCATAATATTGTATTGCCGTCCCGGATCGACTGCCTCGCGTATCTCGCTTGCCAGCTTATCGATTATCTTCCTATCCCTGAATTCATCAACATATTTCATAGTTTTCCGCCTAGCTCTAACCTAAGCCTCGTTATTCGAGCACTGAAAATATTCCCCCTGCGCTCTAGCTATGGGGTCGGTCTTTGTTCAGTCGAAAAACGGGAGCCTGCGGCAACTCGGCCGGCGTCCCGCCTGCCCGGCTTCGACTGTGTCAGGCGGGCAGGCCCGCCTTCGGCGGGACGATGATCCGGCCTCGGACAGCCTTGGCTCTTTTAATATGCAAAAATGCGTATATATAACCGTTTTTCTCCATCACAAAGACCTAATATTTTCAATGTGCTCATCATAACTTCGGCTTAGGTTTTTAT
>JAQUSE010000201.1 GCA_028715235.1 Candidatus Omnitrophota bacterium
CAACTCCCAATGCGATGCCTTCCTTATATTGCGCCGCGGCTTTAAGGGAGCCTTCACAGCTTCCTAGCTTCTCTATGCACTGCCGGACGAGACTGATCGATTCCTTCGCCTCTATGCACCTGACCTTCAGGCGTGCGGCCACATCTCCCGAATGTTCTTTTGCGATATTGAAAGAAAATTTGCCGTACGCGCCGGGAAAACCCTTTCGCATATCGAGCGCTATGCCGCTAGCTCGCGCGGCAACTCCGGTTACCCCGAGATCGCGCGCCGTTGTGACACGCAGTGTCCCGGTTGTGTCTACCCGGTCCATAAAAGATACGCTGGAGAAGAGCATCTCTTCGAGGGCGAGGAGATCTTTTTGAATATTCGGCAGCGCTTTTTGAATAAGCGCTATCTTCTCCGGGCCGATGTCCGGCTCTACCCCTCCGATGGCGTTAATGCCTTTAAGATACCGCGAGAGGCTAAGGCTTTGGTTAAGCTGAAGGATATTCTCTTTAACAAGGCTTGCGAATTGCGCGGGAAAGCTGAAACCGACATCGAGGGCGATCCCGCCCATGTCATTGGCGTGATTGTACAGCCGCTCGAGTTCGAGACATAATACGCGTATAATTTGCGCCCTATCGGGGATCTCTAAACCAAGGACCTTTTCGACGCTCTGGCAGAACGCCTGGCTGTATCCGAACGCCGTGTCGCCGCTTACGCATTCGAATATCTTTACCGCCTCACGCGGGTCTTTGCCTTCGAGCAGTTTCTCTACGCCTCTATGCGTCCAGCCAAGCCTTGTCTCCAAATTGATTATGGGCTCGCCCGCCACGCTGAACCTGAAATGTCCCGGGCCTATTATGCCCGCATGGACGGGGCCGACAGGGACTTCAAAAACGCCCTCGCCTTCCACGCGCTTAAATTGGTAGAGCGACTCCCCGCCAATGTCGTCCCGGGGAGGGATAAAATCTTTGCGCAGAGGATAATATCCTCCGGGCCAGACCTCATTGTGAAGCTTGAGCCTCCTGGCGTCGGGATTGCCTGACGGCTCAATACCGAACATCTCTTTTACCTCGCGCTCAAAAAGGCTGGCGGAGTATATGTCCTTCGCGAGAGAGTAGAACTTCATGTCGCCGGGCGCGATCTCCTGCCGCACAAATATCCAGCAACGCGTATGGACGTTCAAGAATACGCAATAAAGCATATATACGCCCGACGAGGGCCGCATGTCTTCCGCGAATAACATCATTACCGGAGAGTTGAAGGCCTTATGCAGAAGGTTGCAGGCCTTTACGAAATGTTCTCCGGACACGGCAATATACAATTCGTTCCGGTGCAGAACAGCCAGATCCGCCACATCGATCTTTTTAGAAGCCAATATATCCGAAACAATTTTTATATTATCCATCTATCTGCCCAAAATAAGCCGCTCGCAGCCGGCAAGCAGGTTCAAAAACGTTTGAGGGATATATAAACCGAATCCCAGGATAAATATACCTAAGAAGAGTAAGGCTATCTTCGAACTAAGCGGCTCTTTTTGCGCCCACGCTGTGTGGGGCACATTCCCCAGGGCTATCCTTGATATGTGATAAAGAAGGCCCGCGAAGGCAAGGGCTATGAAAAGGAGCGCGAAGGCCGCGATCAAAAAATACCTGCCCCGGAACGCGGCTATGAGTATCGATAATTTGCTTACAAATATGGAGAAGGGCGGCATCCCGACAAGCGCGAAAAATCCGAGGAAGAGCGCCGTCCCCGCGAAAGGCATAAGCCTTATCATGCCCTGCATCTGGTTCATATTATTACCGCGGTAAGCGCGAACGGCTTCCCCGGCCGAGAAGAACATAAGCGCCTTGGTCACGGCGTGGTTAAATGCCTGGAGGAGGCCGGCGAATATGCCCCCGAACGGCCCGAATCCCAGTCCTAAAGATACGAGCCCTATATTCTCTATGCTCGAATAAGCCAGAAGCCTCTTCAGGTCTTTCTGCACCAGGATAAAAGAACCCGCTATTCCCACGGAGACGATGCCGAAGAGGATAAATAACCTGGCGCTATACGCATATCCTGCGGAGAGGTTAGAGAGCATCACAAAACGTAATATCGCGTACAAAGATATTTTGAGAAGCACCCCGGACAATAACCCGCTTATCGGAGAGAGCGCCTGGCTGTGCGCGTCGGGGAGCCAGTTATGCATCGGCGAAAATCCCGCCTTCGTCCCGTATCCGACCATGATGAAGACGAGCGCCAGCTTCACTATCTTAGGATCGAACATCCCCGACCCTGCAAGCATGCTTGCCCACTCCAGGGACTTCACGCCGGCGTCCCTTGAAGAAGTGTAATAAAAGAATATTATTCCCAAAAGCGCGAAGGTGATCCCGACAGAGCAGATGATGATATACTTCCACGCCGCCTCGATCGATTCCTTCACATTGTGGAACCCGACAAGGAACGCCGATATGAGCGTCGTCATCTCTATGGCTATCCATACCAGCGCCAGGTTATTCAGGAGCGGAACGACAAGCATCGTCAGCGAAAACAGGTTGAATAACTGATAGTACGCCCCCGACTTGTGCATAGACATCTTTTCTTCTTCCACCTCCGAAGCGATATAACCGATAGAGTACACACTCGCCGCGAAACTTACCACCGCAGTAGTAAGCAGGAAGAAGACACTTAAAGAATCTATGTAGACCCATCCCCATAGGCTTACAGCGGCGCTCCCTGCAGCCGAAAAATCCTTTAAGAAGAAGACGCAAGCTGCAAGCAAAACCAGGTAACCCGAAGCGTTTATGACCCCCAACAACTTCACCTTCTTTACAAGCGGAGAGAGGATCAATAAGATCACAGGTATAATTATTATCGAAGCGATAAGCATGTCTATCCTTTTAACGATTTCATCTTAGAGGTATCGATGTGCGTAAAGAGCCTGTTCACTTTATATATGAATATTTCCAATATTATAACGAAGACGAAGACGTCGAAAAAGAGCGCGATCTCGACGAAGAACGGCATGCCGCCGGCTATGGCCGCCGCGGCGAGAAATATGCCGTTTTCCATAACCAGGAGCCCGATGATCTGGCCGAATGCCTTCATCCGGCTTACCATTATGAAGAAACCGACGCACAGCGTCGTGATCGAAACTACGAACGCCGCGGATTCCGGAGAATTCCCGAGCGACATCGCGTTATGGGCAAAAAGATACGAAAGGTACGCGAAGATGAGCGCTATGACAAGCGAGATCTGGGGATTCACCAGGAGGCCCAGGTCCTCTTCCGCTTTGATGCGCCGCATAATGCGAAGAAGTACGAACGGGATGACCACCGCTTTAAGCGCGAAGACCAGGCCGCATACGACAAAGAGCTCAAGATGATTCTGGTTATATGCCATATAAAATGTGTAAAGGAATAAGAATACGGACTGGATCCTGAACGTCCGGATGAGCGCCGTGATCCTCTTCGCGGTCACGAGGAGAAAGGTTACTATCAAAAAACCGCTAAGTATGAATGTGAGTGTCATTTCTTATCCCGCTATTTGTCCTGCTCGGGGCGGGATTCCGCCCCGACGATTATAACCATGGGCTTCATAGCCCCAGGCCCGCCGCGATCGTTGCGATGAGCGCTACAAAAAAAGAAAAAGTCAGAAAATCCACCACCCTGAAGAGCCGCATCTTTGCCACCGATATTTCTACGAGCGCAAAGACTAAAGCGATCACCGCTATTTTGACCGCAAATTGCGGCCATGCCGGACATGAGGGGGCAGGCGCTATAAAAAAGAAGGTGATCAGAGTAAAGAACGCCATCTGTTTTATGTGGCCTGCCAATTCTATGAGCGCCAGCGACCTGCCCGAATATTCGAGCGCCATCGCCTCGTGGACCATAGTCAGTTCCAGATGGGTCTCCCGGTTGTCCACAGGTA
>JAQUSE010000202.1 GCA_028715235.1 Candidatus Omnitrophota bacterium
TACAGAGGCGTCTTATTCATTCATGGGCGGACCGGGAAAGAGTTTGCCGGTGAATTCAACGCGGACGACGCGGAGGGAGTATTTTCTTCGGAGTTCGCCCAGGGTTCGTTTGGCAGGGGCCTGCACGAAGCCCTTATGGACAGGTTGACAGATGAAAAAGCCGGCGAAGGCCTCGGGTTCGCGCAGGTAGTAGCGCATAAGCCGCTCGGCGAGATAAGCGTTTGCGGAAATGGGAATATAATAGGCGTCGACATCGGCTGGTCCGATAAATACGGCGGCGGCCGCGGATATCTTAAAATATCCGGAGAAGACATCATGGCGGTGGAAGAAGATCAGTCAGATTCGGATAAACAGGCAAAAAGAGATGAGTATCAAGCCAGGTTTGCCAAAAAAACGGACGTAACCATTACGGACGCGGGGCCCGGATATATCGCGGCCGATAAACTGGATCCTGTGGCCGCGGCGCGCTCCTTCAGGACGAAGGGCGTTGCGAGGAAAGATATAGCGTTGTACCTGAGAGTAATGCGCGACGGCGCTAAAGCAGAAGCCGACGGAACGCTCCTTGACAGAGTAGAGGAGATAATATTGGATGACATTGTGGGATCGGCTGGGAATATCAAACAGGCGGATATCAATACCCTGCTCGATAACGTCTTAAAAGCATGGGATAGCCCCGATGCCCCCGGAGCCGGGATGACGCCACCGCGGGCGCTTCACGCGCCGATGCTGCTCCTCGCGCTCGCTTCGCTCGGCGTGACGCCGCTGGGAATGGCGCTGAACGGGCGCGTCAACGAATTCCTTGGATACTTCGGACTTTCGTTCTCGTGGATAGCGATTATAATAATTACCGGCCTCGCGGCGATAGCTTTATTACCAAAACTGATTTCGCTGTTATTCGCGGGATATCACCGGCTGCCGGCCGATCCGGTTATGCCGGACGACATGGCCGCTAAATTGAGAAGAACAGCCGGCGATAGTTATTATAGCGGATCGCGTAAGATTACCTTCGGGGACCGCATAGGGGCATTGGAAGAATTTAACAGGGCCGCCGCCATATACTGGGAATTGGCGGATGACGATCCGGAAATATTGGAAGGCCATACGGACGACCTGGATATGATGAATAATATGGCGGCTAAGATAGGAAATATTATAAACAGGATAGAGGCGTTTGATGACACTTCGGAAATGAAGGAAGCGCTTGAAATATTCACCCGCGGCACCCGGTGGTTTAATAACTGGATAGACTATGAAAGCGTGCGCGAAAGAATGCGGCGAAGAATAGAGTCTATAGATCTGGAAAAGCCGACATTGGTCCGTAAAATTCTCTCCATTCTCTCATACGTAATCCACGCGAAGTATATCTGGGCGCTGGCTATCCTGCCCGCGGCGTATCTTTTCGAATATATTACGGGAACAAATTTAGGTCCGGGGAAATACCTCGCGCTGGCGGGGATGATACCGCAAAGGCCGGAAACGCCGCCGCGGCCGCCAACGGACGAATACAAAGAGCTTATAATAAAACAACGCGAGGAGCTTATTAAAAAAATGGTAGGGCAGGGCCTCCTGCCGGAACTTTTCCCCGCGGCGATACCGGAGACATTTGTTTACGACGTCCTGTACGGTATGCCGATCGAGCATATCAGAGTGACTGATACGGGACGGCTTATCGACGAGATAATATACGCCGCTATTCTGACGGCATACCATACCGGCGAAGGCGCGGACAGAAAACCCCGGTTCTACTTTTCAAACCCGCCGGACGCTTCCCACACGGAACTGTTGATATACCGTGACACAGGCGGTAATTTTGACGAAGAGATCGGGGAGATCCTGAAAGGCATAGGGGCGCCCGCCGGTAAAATCAGGATCGTCTCTACGTGGGGATCGTCGGGCATAAAACCCGGGTATTTCTATGTCTTCGAGATATCAAAAAAAGTGGTGAAATACGACAAAGAGCATATAGTTGCCCTGGATGAAGAAGAGGCAAAACAGCTTAAGGCGCGCTTAGCCGGAAAGGGGTACGAATTTATAGACTGCGCGGGGGTACTTAACGGATACCCGGGGTTGGCCGAACGGATCGAATCTATAAAGTCGGAAATAAATGACTCTATCCCAAAAGAGGTCCCCGCGCCTTCGCTTGTCACCCGGCGTATAGAGTGCCTGCGTGTGCTAAGAGGGGAAGAGCCGGTAGATTATAGGACCTTTGCGGCAGAGGACGCGTTTTCAGGCAGGGAGACGGACAGGCAGAGGATTTCGATAATATCCCAACAGGAAAACAGGCTCGATAAAGCGCTCAAACACGCGCTTGCCGTCCCGGACATTCAGGACGATATAAGGATCGGGGTTAACGGTATAAGGCAAATGGCTTTTAAAAGATTGTCCGAAAATGGTAAGGACGTCCTCTTTACTTTCAAAAATGAAATGCCCGGATTAAAAACCCGCATGCCGGGGCGCGGGGAGGCATTGGAACGCGTACTGCAGGAAGTGGAAGGGTTTTTTGCCTCTCTCGAAGCGATTAAAGACGTTGGAAACGAGAAAAGGCTTGTCGCGAGCGTCAGGAACGCTTTTTTGGCGAACCAGCGGGTTAATATAGAAAACGCCCCGCTGGGTTCAAGGGGCAAGGAACAGAGGAGTTTGTCGGAAGCGATGATGGGCCTTATCGAATATCAAATACTAAAAGAGGATTTTGAGAGCTCCCTGGAAGAAGGCGGCAAGAGGGCATATCTTAAGATGCTGGATGATGTGAAGACTTTCGGAGAAGTGTTTTTAGCGCCCGCCCAAAAAAAGATAGACGCGATAATGATCAGGACGGAACTGCCCATGGAAGAACGCGAGAGACTGGCGAAGATCCATAACGCGACCGTTCAGGACGCATACGGACTTTATATAGAGATAGCGCGTGTAATGCGCGCCTACAGCCACCCCCTGCCGGATGAGCTGGTTGAGAGCGAAAAGGAGGCCGCGGGGGACGCGATTTTCCAGGTTATTAATAGGATGGAGCCGCTTTCTACGGAAAGGTTCAAGAGGGCCGCGGCATTCCTGGCGGAATTTGAGAGGGGATATCTGGATAAAATGGTAGCCCCTGGCAGGGGGATGACGGCGAGCCAGGCTATTAATGATTTCGCGCTCACATATATAGCGGCGCGCCCTGACGCCGCGGAAGATGTAAAATTGGCGGCAGGTATATTTACATACCTGATGGAAGGAAGGCGAATCCAGAATATGACAATGGATGAGCAGGAAGTCACGTTTTATATCGCGGAAGGCATGGATCAGCCGCACTTCAATGAGATAATCACCAGGAATCCTCATCTCGCCGGTATCGGAGACCCGATAGGTAATTCACGATCTCACTGGAATATCGCCGCCAGGGATATGATAATACCCGGCCGCGCGGCCGGGCTTATAACCGTTTCCGGATCGCCGGGCCTGAAGGGATTGAAGACCGGCGACACGATAATAGTCGACGGGATAAACCGCAGGATAGTGACCAACCCCCTATCCAATCCTGATGTAATGGGGTATTACAACTACCGGATGACCAGATTGACAGTGCTTGGCGGCATATTCGTTCTCGGAGCGAAAGAGCCGGCGAGGACCAACGACGCCGATAACGCGGATAGGCAGGAAGTGATATTCTATTCGGATATTCCCAGCCCCGGTCAGGCGGGTATGACCGGAGAGCTGGGTTCCGCGGGCGTAGGGCTTAACAGGATAGAAGGCGAATACATGAATAAGAAGATGCCGAGCGGCCATGAAATATACAGTAAAATACTTGCCGCGGCGGACAGGGTCGAAGGCCGCGTGACAGGCAGGACGCTCGATATGGCGGACGATAAATTCGACGATAGGAGAAG
>JAQUSE010000015.1 GCA_028715235.1 Candidatus Omnitrophota bacterium
TCCAACGATCCTTTTCCGTAAGGAATATTAAATTTTATCTCTTTCATATCTACCTTAATATCTCTTTAGGAAAGATGTTGTCGAGCCCGATTATACAACCGGGATCAAATGCTTTTTTTATTCTTGCCATATCCAATATGCCCTGCTTACCGTACCTTCCCTCAAGATACTTATGCTTGATCTTCCCGATGCCGTGTTCCGCGGAAACCGTACCTCCTAACGATACGCCTTTCCTGGCAAAACCCATCAACATATCCGTGCCGTACCTCAATTCAGTCTCAGACCTTGGCAGGATATTTACATGGACGTGGCTCTCTCCTATGTGCCCGAATATCACGTATTCCAGTTTAGTTGCCATTAAAGAGCTCAGGTAGAAATCCATCATCCGGGAAAATCGATCATCGGGAACGGCTATGTCAGCGCTCAATTTCTGGAAACCATTACGCTTTATCATCTCATTAACGCATTCGGGTATTGCGTGACGGAGCTTTGTAAATTCATCCTGTTTATTGTCATCCATGGCAACCCAGGTTTCGTCCGGAGACGAGTTGTGCTCCAAAATAAGCTTCGTCCAATTCTCCTCGACTTTACCCGACCACTTGCCGCCGATCTCCTGCTCAAAGAATATCGCCGCATTAGCGTCACCGGGGAGATCCCGGCCTTTGGCCCTCAGCAAATCCAGGGAGTTGTGGTCAAAATACTCGATCGACAGCGCGTCTAATGCCGGTCCGGCGCTCAAATCTTTAGCCCTTGATAGTCTCCTGGCCTCTCTGGAAAAATCCCAGGCGTCTTCTTCTTTCTCGAAGAAAACAAAACAGCTGAAAATGTCCGCGGGTTTCGGGACCAATCCGAGTTCTATGTCAGTAATAACGGAGAGAGTTCCCTCCTGGCCTATAAACAAGTCTATAAGGTCCATCCCATCTTTGACGAAGTATCCCGCGGCGTTCTTCACATCAGGCATCACATATGAAGGCATAGGAACGGCTATATCAAGGCCGCACGGAAGCTTCACTAACGAATTGTCGCGCGAGAGGGATCTCTCACCTCTTTTTATCTCCAGGACCTCTCCGCCTGCCAACACCATCTTCAGCCGCCTGACATATCTTCTCGTGGGGCCATATTTAAAAGACCTGGATCCGGACGCATTGGTCGCCACTGTCCCGCCTACGGTAGCCGATTTTTCGGTGGGATGCGATGTATAGAACAACCCCTTCTCTTCACACGCGTTCTTAAGGTCTTCTACCGATACGCCGGTCTGGACCGAGGCCGACATTTTATCCGCCGATATCTCCGCGATCCTGTTAAACTTCTCCATGGATATGACCGCCCCGCCGAACGGCACCCTTGACCCTGTAGTGCCGGTGCCGCCGCCCGATATTGTGACAGGAAGTTTTCCGGAATTGGCATCCTTAAGGAAGGCGGATAATTCGTCTACATCCTTCGGGAAGACCACTTCGAGGGCGTGGCCGCCCTTCATATTGGAGCTATCTTCAAAATACGATTTTATTATATCCGGGTCTTTTTTTATAAGCATGTCGTAATATGTCTATGTGGAAATTACCAGTTCTTTCAGGCGCGGAAGATATTTGATAGCCTCTTCCTCCCCTTTCATTATTATCTTTTCGCTTTCATAGAATTCATACCAGTCTGCCGTGGGAAGTATCGGATGCATTGCTATATCCGCAACCTGGCAGCTCGTCTCTGCCAGAAGATACTCGCTGGCCTGGACGCTGTTCACTATGATATCGAATATATTGGTCAACTTCTTCTTCGATTTTTGGATATCCTCAGGGCTCGGAAGGGAGTTTACGGCTATTATCTTCTCAACACCGCTCCTCGTAAGCACATTCGTGGGCAGAGGATTGATTATGCCGCCGTCGACCAGAAGCCTGCCGTCGATCTTTACGGGTTCGAATATCCCGGGTATAGAAACGGATGCCATGATCGCCTCGGCCAGGTTCCCTTGCTCAAGAACCACTTCTTCCCTGGTCTCTATATCGCATGTCACTATCCTGAAAGGCAGTTTAAGGTCATAGAAAGTCTTATCGCCTAATTGGGATATCAGGAATCGCCTCACTTCCCTCCCCTTTATCAGCCCATGGGAAGGCCATGTAAGGTCGAGCAGCCTTAAGGTCGTTATCTTTTTTTTAAATTGCTTTACGATCTCCTCAATCTCCGAGGGATCTTTCCCGGCAGCCCAAAGCGCCCCGATCAACGCGCCCATGCTGGTGCCGGCGAGCATATCGATCGGTATCTTCTCTCTTTCCAGGACTTTTAGAACACCGATGTGGGCCAATCCTAAAGCCGCTCCGCTTCCCAGGGCAAGGCCTATCAGGCAATCCCCCACCTGTCTTGATATCCTCCTTATCATCTTAGAATATTCGCAATCCGGGCATCTGGTCAACACAGGTTCTGCGGCGACTATGCTGCCTTCTAATCCTTTGATCTCAGGGAGCGTTGCGAAGATATCATGCTTAAGGGTTTCTACTCTTTCCTCGAACGGGATAAGCTCGACCATGGCGGACTCATCAGTTATTATCTTCATCTTGATCCCCATTCCTGCCGACGAAGCCTCCAATTCGTTTGCAAGTTTTGCCGCGGCCTTCAGGCCGGACTGGTCAGGGACAGTTATAAGATGAATACCGTCGGATTGCCGCAGGCACTCAAAGATCGCCGCATCCATATCGTTGGGAAGGCCGACAAGAAGGTAATGGTAGTAGTTCGTCAGATAACTGAGAAGGGATACCAGGTTGAGGGGTTCTTTTGGATTATGGGCTACATTGATAAAGTCTATACCGCAGGCATGCCTGGATATGCTTTCAGTGACAATGTCTTCGTTGAAGAACGGGGAATCGAGGCGGATCAATTTTGAAGAGAATGAAACGCCGGAGGCATAAAACGTATTATCGCCGGTTTTATTCAGGTATAAAAAAATAATATTCTTGCCTGTCTGGCTCTTCAGGCCGATGCCAAGGTTAAGGATATAATCGTCTGCGCTGGCGCCCGCGGATATATTAAATACCGATATTATATTGCTCTCAAAGACCTTCCTGCCATGGGTGTCTTTCGTCTTGAGTCTTTTTGAAAGGGTCTTGCCGAAGTGAATGGCTAGAGCAGGAATTCGCCCGAGCATCCTGTCAAAATCGGCCTTCGGTATCCTTAGGATGATAGAGTCATTAACGGCCTGGACAGTTACGGAATGCGGGTCTCCTGTAAGTATGGATATGATACCAAAATATTTTCCACGCTTTAAATACTCCAGGTTCTCCGTAGTGGAATGCCTGGTTATGCAGGCTTTGAGCCTTCCTGTAATGACGCAGTAGAACGCGTCTGCCGGTTCTCCTTCTCGATATATTACATCGTCTTTTTTATACTCTATAATGGAGCTGGCCGCAGCAACGGTCTTTTTATCTTCTACTGTAAGTCCGGCAAAAAGAGGTATATAACCGATTATTGACAGCTTTTCCCGCAACCTCAGTATATCACCCATGAAAGGACCTTCCTCCTAAGTAATAGCCATGAATAATATACCATAATCGTATTGATAAATCATTGCGATTTTAATAAAAAAAAGGCGCTTCACTTAAGATAACCTTAAATGAAGCGTCTAAAAAATGTTTTTGCAAGTACGAGCGTATGAATTCTTATATTAACGAACGGATTTTATAAGGTCTATGGCGGCTTTATTCTGCTTCTTTTGCCATTCCTTCTTAAAATCCTCGCTCTTTTTGTCTTGCGCTGTCTTGAGAGGCGGCTGAACCGCGCTTATGCCGGATAATGTAAGTGGCGTCATACTCTGAGATATCCTTGGCTGCCAGGCGGAAAATATACCGATGGACACGACAAGCACTACCACAAATATCGCAACAACGGTCTTCTTATATGAGCATACGGCTGATGTGCGGCATTTCATAGCGACGCCGGAAACCAAGTTCCCGGAAAGATACTCGCCAGCTATATCGGCCGCTTCGCACTTATCCGAAGCATCTGATATGATCTCTATAGTGGTTTTGTATTTCATATCCCCTGTCTTTAGTTATACTTCATTTACATGTCAAGTCTATACCAAATGGCGCCCTTTGTCAATAGAAAATATCTAAATATTTTATGGACTAACACACTAACTTTTACCCTATGTTTATAAAGAATAAACAATTCTTTCCGTCGCAATATTAATAGAATTAAATTGTTAAGATATTCGATTATTCGCGATGATTAATGAGGATCGCTTGCATGCTTCTATGTATAACGGCATTTGACGCCACAATATCATTGTCGTAAGGATAGTAATCTTCACCGCCAAACCTTGTTACCAAACCTTTTGCTTCTCTAACAATAATCATACCGGCAGCGCTATCCCAAGGATGAAGGCCATACTCCCAGTATCCATCAAACCTGCCACAAGCTACATAACATAGGTCAAGGGCGGCAGATCCGGCGCGCCTGATAGCCAGCGCCTTCATCAGGAATCTCCGGAAATTGGCAACATTCCTGTCCTTTTTCTCCCTGCCGTATGCGAATCCGGTAGCAAGAAAGCCCTCGCGGAGTTTTTGCGTCTTCGACACCAATATTCTCTTGTTGTTCAGGCAGGCTCCCTTTCCATGTTCCGCGTAAAATAACTCGTCCCTTACAGGGTCATACACGACTCCTAGCACTACGTTACCGGACATTTCCAGGGCTATGGAAACACAAAAGAACGGAAAAGAATGAGCAAAATTTGTCGTACCGTCGAGAGGATCTACTATCCACTTATATGGCGAAAGACTGCGTATGGGGCGGCTTTCTTCCGAGAGTATAGCGTGATCGGGAAAAGCGGAAAGGATCTTATTAATTATTATAGATTCCGCTTTTTTATCGATATCAGTGACTATATTGTCCTTTCCTTTATAAGATATCCTGATGGTTCTGCCTACGGACCTTTTAATGAAACGGCCGCTCGTTATGGCGGCCTCTATAGCTACCTTTTTATACAAGTTTTCCATCTATGCGGAATTTCCGTTTTTAGCCAGTTTGGCGCCAAGCTTGAAAGCCTTACCAAGCGCGGTCTTCTCATTCTTTATAGCTGCCTTTGCTTCAAGCCCCCTGCAGCATATTTCCCCGAAATACGCTATATCGAGCGTCGCGAAGAACGACATTATTACCTTCTTGCAGCAATTAAAAAATTGGATTTTATCGGCGCCGGATACGCACAGGAAAATGCCGCTCTTTTCTTTGGCAGACGGTTTTTTAAGGATATATTTACGGACCCACAGACACTGACACCTGTCTATCATCATCTTCATTTGAGCGCTCACGCTGTTAAAATAAACGGGAGACGCTACTATGACGGCATCGGCGCCTTCGATCATATTATAGACCGATCGCATATCGTCTACGATGGCACAAACACCGGTTTCATCGCAACCGCCGCATGCCTGGCACGGTTTAAAGTTAAGGTCATTTAATACGATCTTCTCCGTAACGGCACCTTGTGTCCGCGCGCCTTCAAGCGCTGCGTCCAAAAGGATATCACTATTCCCGCCCTTGCGAGGGCTTCCGCATATACCTATAACCTTAACCATCATTTTAGGTCCGGGTCACTTTACGGCGATAGCGTTCACAGGACACTGGTCGGCCACTTCTTTGATATCACAGCTTGAGCACGCATCAGCCACAACGTGCGCCAGGTTATCGTCGCCAACCTCAAAAACATCCGGGCAGTTCGAGGCGCAAAGCCCGCACCCGGTACACAGCGAATCATCGATAGATATTTTTGCCATTCTTCACCCTTCCCCCGGCTACTTTTCACCGGGCAATTTAAGACCTATTTTCTTCGATATTTCGCGGAACTCTTCTTCGTTTATATCATCCAGCGATTTGCGGCGCTTATTGAGCTGCTCGTTGAATTTTATCGCCTTCTCCTGCATGGTCTCGTGCGTCTCCTGTGAACCTCCGAAGAGACGGAAATTCTTGCCTTTAGTGATCCGCACGTGTCCGTCTTTGGCATCCAAGCCAAGGCCAAGCAGGACCTTCTTGTATGTCCTGTTCATAGGTTTATACCTTGTATACGCTATCCCCTATTCTTACCCGCTTCTTCACCAGGAGCCCTATCTCCTGCCCCTTAGCGCCTATCTGTATAGAAACACGGTCCATCTGCATAGAATTTACCTTTTCTTTAAAATCTGTAGTATGGCCTTTTATGTATATCTGATCTCCCACGCTAAGGCTGTCTTTCAATATTAATACCGCCGCAGCCTTGACATGCGGAAAATAGTGAGTCACCTCGCCTATCTTTTCCAGCGTGATCTCAGGCATCTTTTTTACGACTTTTCTTGCTTTCCTTGAGGCGACTTTCCTGGATCTCGTCTTAACAGCCTTAGGCCTTTTCACCGTTTTCTTAACCCTGGATTTCGCCTTACGTGCTTTTGCTTTCACTTTTTTCTTCTTAGCCATATCTCACCCCTCACTTTGCTTTATTTGCGCATTATTATATTATCTCGAATCACTATTTGCAAGTTAATTAAATGAGTCTATCTACTAAGTGCCGTGAGTTATACGAACGGCCAAGTTAATTAAATGAGTCTATCTACTAAGTGCCGTGAGTTATACGAACGGCCAAGTTAATTAAATGAGTCTATCTACCAGGTGCCGAGAGTTATACGAACGGGACAAGTGAATTAAATGAGTCTATTCAGGGGACATCTTTCGCATGAAGGATTTTTTCTGCATAATTCTTTCCCCAACCTGACTATAAGAGCGTGATATTCATTATAAAGCCTGTGGTCGGCGGGAAGGTTGACCATGAACAATCTCTGGATATCATGATAGCCGGCATTCCCGTCAATCAGCTTATGACGTGAAAATATCCTCCTGGTATATGCATCAACCACAAAGACCGGCCTGTTAAACGCATAAAGAAGCATAGAATCGCATGTTTCCGGACCTACCCCTTTGACATCCAGCAATTCTTCCCTTAATTCGCCGGTCTCTCTCCGCGACATCATGTTCAGGTCTCCGCCATATCTGGCTACCAAAAACCCGGCGAAATCTCTAAGCCTTTTTGATTTTACATTATAATACCCCGACGGGCGAATGAGACGCGCCAGGGTCCGGCCGTTCGTACGCAGAAGTTTTTCAGCTGAAGACAGAGCATTTTCCTTTTTCAGGTTCCTTATTGCCTTTTCCACATTTGACCAGGATGTATTCTGCGTTAATATAGCCCCCACCATCATCTCAAAGCGGGTATCTCCCGGCCACCAGTGTTGCCGTCCGTAAACTTTATACAGGCGTTTATATATGTCGATAAAAATACTATTTGAAATTTTTTGCAAAATCGATCCTCTTAGATATGGATGGATGGTCATATAATATGAGCTTGATCAGCGCTGACGGGTTATCATGCGACAGGTTTTTTGCGGCGAGTTTTTGCATAAGGCTTATAAATTCATCCCTTATATGGTCCAGCCCGAAAAGTCAAGCGCATGGCGATAGCGCCAATACGACTTTACCTTTACGCGCTCATCTTTATTCAAAATAGTCCGTGTCGCTGTATTTATATTTGCAGATCCCTCTTTTTGACCCCAGTATAAATTGCACCAGATGATCCAATTCCTTGGCGTATGGCTTCAGCTTCTTTATCTCCTCGATAGCCTGGGCTGTATTCAGATTCTCCATATATAAGAACCTGTACGCCTCTTTGATATTATTAATAAGCTCTCTCGAAAACTTTGCTCTTCTAAGGCCTATCAGATTGACCGATCTAACTACCGAAGGGCCGCGAACCAGCATATATGGAGGGACATCCTTATTGACCCCTGTAAAACCTCCGATTATCGATAGTTCGCCTATGCGGCAGAACTGGTGGACAACAACGTTACCCGATATGAAAGAATAATCCTCTACTGTCACATGTCCCGCCAGAAGGGCGCAATTCGCAAGTATGACCCTGTTCCCTATGTGGCAATTGTGGCCGATATGAGCAACTGCCATTATATAACAATCGTCGCCTACAACGGTAGAGGTGCCCTCGCCGGTCCCCCTGTGTATCGTCGCATATTCTCTTATTATGTTGCGTTTACCGACTTTTAAATATGTCTTCTCATTTTTGAACGCGAGGTCCTGCGGTATATGCCCGACGACTGCACCCATATGTATCTGAGTATCCTCGCCGATCGATGCGCCCGTGCAGACATGGGCATGAGGCCACACCTTCACCCGCGGTCCGAGCTCCGCGCCGTCTTCTATAACGGCATACGGCCCTATTTCAACACCCTCGGCTATCCTGGCCGCTTTGCTGACTATTGCAAGTTCACTTATACTCATTTATGTTTCTCCTCAACCTTATCCAGCACCTTATTTATGGCATCGGCGATCGGTTTCATGTCATCATTCTTACGCAACCTTAATCTTGATGAATAATGGCCGTGTTCGGCGATCTTCTTAAGCTCTGATACCAGCCGTTCGATCGGCCCCGTAAGCCTGTGGGAAATCACTATCCCCCACAAAATGAGCGCAATAAAAAGAGGCGGCACCCCGATTAAAAGTATCATGTTTATCTTCTTGATGACCGGGAACAGGTTGTACGCTACATATTCAGGTATCCCAAGCTGTTCAGCCATTATAGTAAAGATCAGGTAATACATACAACCCGCGACAAATACCACCGGTACTATCATAGATACTATTAGAAGTAAAAGATACCTGAACTGCATACGGCTTTTGGTCAAATATTTTGTCCTTATGAATTTTGTTCTCAAAGGCCTCCCCCCTTCTCTTCTTTGGTCGCATCTTCCTTGTATCCGAGTTTTATATCATCGTACATCGCATCCGCGCCCGATTCGGTATGTTCCGCGTTAGTCATGAAAGCCACCGCGCCAATATCGTGTTCCGGCGGCCTTCCGAACGCATTTAAATAATCGGCCATTATATCCCTTTCTTCAAACTTAAACCCCTCCTCATTGTCCAAGCCGCTTCTTAACACTATCAATTGGATATTTGATGAATATGGACTGGCTCCGCTGGTTCCCACGGGCAATTTTTCTGCCCATATATATTCAAGCACTTTTGAGTTGGTAAAAAAGGGCGCTATAAATAGTACATATACCCTCGCGGCGAAGTCGTCCTCATCTTTCGTCTCGAGGCTTTCCGGCAGTTTTTTGGCGGGGAACTTTTTTACTTCCCACTTCCAGCTTATAAGGGGGTGTTTTTTCCTGGCGTCCATCTTTATCTTATAATACAGGGCGGATGCGGCTTTATCGGTAGTCGCTCTGACATAAGAGATCGCGCCGTCGTTCTCTATCTGGTATATGACCTTACTCCTGAATACTTTTTCTTCCCACTCCTTGAGCGCATTATCATCCGAGAATTGGAATTCTTTAACAGCCTCGAACTTATATACTGCCGGCGCCGGGGGGGGCGCCTTAGGGGCCAGAAATGGCATTTTTAAAGATATTTTGTGGAAATAGAGATACGTCCCAACCGCAGAAGCGGAGATCAAAATAACTGAAAATAGTAAAAGAATCTTTTGGTATTTTTTTTTCGAAATATTATGAGTCATGCTAAATTTTTTAAGATCTCCTATAAAGGCCGCAAATCAATTATATTCTATTTCTATACGGTAAAAAAGTCAATAGAAATACAGAGACAAGGCAATAAAAAACCCCCGCTCTTTATCAAAGAGCGGGGGTTTTTCGCAATACACTACTTAGAAGCTTACCTTTACCGTTCCTACGATATCCGTAGTAACCTTATTCATATTCTCATAATACACATCTCCCGGCACAAACCAGCCACACAGAAGCCCAAAGCTGACATCTTCTGTGTAATCCCAATTTGCCGTAAGATCTATTTCCTGGCCAATGAAACCTAATGACTTGTCATCATTTGCGATGGTATAGGCACACTGGTTCCAGAACAGATTGTAATTCGCTTTCAGCGTAAGGCTATCCATAGGCTGGAGGCTTCCAAGGAATATCATCTGGAACTGATTCCTGTAAGAAGCGTCATCAGCTGAATAGAAATTATCGTTGTTAGCAGGATATCTTCCCGTGTAATAGAACCTGCCTACAAACTCACGAATCGCTGAATCGAATTTGCCTCTATATACTGGATCCCAGCCGGTATACGTCCCTTGCCCGCCCGGATCGCTGGCAGTGTTATCCTCCGGCTTATTTCCGGAATAATAGATAAACTCTGCTCCAAATTTCGGCTTCCAGGAGTACTTCTCGGCAAAATACCTTAACTCTGTACCTACGTCAAGGGCCCATGCTGAACGCACCCTGGAAGTAGTCTGCAGCCTGTTAGCGACATACTCGCCGCCCTGATACGCGCCTTCTAGGTTAACCGTAACGACATCCACCGGATCAAAACTGCCCCTCAATCCAAATGTATGAACGTCATTGGTATTCCTAGATATGTTCCTGTAGGCGTCAAGGCCGCGGTCTGCTTTCCAGAACCAATACGCTTCTGCCTCTGCCATGTATGAGTCAAACTTATAGCCCACGTTCAAGCCATAGAGGTCGACATCATCACGGGCCTGTACAGCATCCTCATAAATCTTGGAGTACACGCCTGTGATCGTCCATGGGTCATAGTCTAACACTGCCTTCACGGCATCAAACGACCATACTGCAGTGTATTCCGGCGCTGTTAAATTGCCGCCTGTTGAGCCATTCCAGCCATTCCCTGGGTTCTGGAGGTTCGCGCCAACTATGAACCCCTTACCGAACCACAGGTCCTGACGGCCGATAGTAACTGTCAACGGTGAATAGATGAAGTCTTTCAATGTCACGTAAGCAAGATCAACCATGACATCAAATTCATCATCGTTTTCCGTATAGGCTGCGCGGCCATTGGGGAAGCCCCCGGTAGTCGCACTGTCTGACTTCGCCCATACATTCCAATCCCTCTGGTTCACTAACCTGATAACCGTCTGGACGTTATCGGTGAGGTCCGCATCGATCTCTATCTCAGCCACTGACATCAACCATGACTGCCATGAACTATCTAAACCGGTCCTTGGCTGATCCGGCTCAGGAGGGCTGCTCTGATAATCATATTGATTCCTGAACAGGCTCCTCATCGTGAGGTCTCCGCTCACCTTAACGCTCTGGGTCTCAGCGTAAACGCTTGCCGTAAGGCAAAGTGCTACTGCCAAAACACAAAGTACTCTTAAAAACTTCATGCTGCCTCCTTTTAATTTTTAACTTCTAAATTACAAATATATCGTAAAGTTCAGGCCCGAAATTCCTGACACTCGTCACACGGCCTGTCTTTATTGTATCTATCACCTCTTATCTATATCACCACTTCTTGATGACCTATGGCTATTTTAAATACCACCTCCTCTTGCGCCAAGATTAAAATCATCGATGGTGTTATAGGCTTAACTGACTTTTTATATTTAACATAAGTATATCATATAAGTCATACTTGTCAAGGATAATTAACTATTTCTATATTCTTAACCTATATTCCTTACGATATACTCTGAATTCTTGAACACTTCTTCTATATCTGCGGGGCTTAGCCCTATGCCGCGAAGGATCCCCCTACCCTGGCTGTCCGATATCAGGTTTCCATCATTGTGCGCATCTGTATTTAAAACCAGCTTTGAGCCTGCAGGCTTCGCCATCTTATAGACATGCTTATTCGTATGAGAATGGCTCTTCCTTGCGGTAAGCTCCAGATATACCCCCTTAGATCGCGCAAGCTCCGCGTCACCTCTAGTAATATAGCCCGGGTGAGCTAAAATATCACAGCCTGCATTAATGGCGTACTTATTGGTCCCGGGGATGACAGGCTCAGATACGGTCTCACCATGGACAACGACTATCCTGGCCCCGAGTTTGCGGCCAAGTTTGACCAGTCTTTTTATCTCTTGGAGAGGAACATGCGTGATCTCGACTCCGGGGATCGCGCGGATCTTCCAAAAAGAATTTAACGACTTGCAGACTTTTACTATCCGGGGAACGATAAAATCGATATTTGACAGATCGGCGTGATCTGTCAAAGCTATGGCCTTGTACCCTTTCGCTTCAGCTCGTCTAACGAGTTCGCTCGGCAAAAGTTCGCCATCAGAAAAAAGTGTGTGCGTGTGCAGGTCTATCATGGTTTGTATTATTGCATACGTGATGCTCCTATGGCAAGAAAAAATGCGTTAAAAAAGGTCCAGGTCTTTCTTTGTAGATAAGGCAAGCCAGAACATACTTACAGGTAAGACGTGAAGCATCAGGCGGCTTGCGCTTGTAGATAGGTGCCATCCCAGATCATGAGGAGTCACGATGTAAATAAACGTGTAGCCTGCGATACACAGTATCGCGGCGAAAGCGATATATCCGATTTCATCTCTAAAGACATTTCTAATTTTTAAAATAAAAACTACAAGGACTAAGATCCATGCAATATTCCATCTCTTTGGCCCAAATAGATGCTTCTGATATTCATACAGGATCGGCCACACCCTGCCAAGGTTAGCGCCAACATTGGATGGGGTGATAGTGGCTTTATTTACTATATCGCTTTCCAACGCCATAGAGTTCTTAAAAGATACCCATGGAAGAAGCAATACGATGACAACAGCCAGATACACGGATAAAGATATTGCCTTTTTTACGAACCTCATCTTATCTCTTGCTAAAAAGATTGCCAGGATCAATATGTTTATCACCAGCAGCATCGATCCTTCATTCTTGGTCCATGCAGCCGAAAAAGACATCAGGGCTGAAAGGAGAAGATACGGCGTCTCTTTTTCTTTCATCCATAAAAATAGATACAGGAGGCTTGCCGTATAATAACAGGTCAGCGGAAGATCGGCATATGCGTTAGTGCCAAAAACAGTAAATTGAGGAACCGAGGCAAGCATAAAAGTAAACAGGAGGCTTCCGCGGCGTTTTATGAATCTTTTTAGCATGCTGTAGAATATCCCGGTCGCGCTCAAGAAAAAAATCGGAAAGAGCGCTTTTGCCAGGAAGTCGTTCAGGTTCCCCAGGGCCCTGTATATCCAGCATTCTGCCAATGGCAACAAAAGCGGATAGTCCTGGTGAGAATCCTTAAATGTAACATTCTTCAATATGTCATGGTCCATGCCGCCTTTAAGGTAAAACGCTTTTGCTTTCAACGCATATATGGCAATAGCATCCGGCGCTTCGATCGGAAGAGCGAATGCTTTCAATGTAACCCAGATGACCTGTAAGATAATACCGCATATTAACGCCTTTTCCACGAAATCGAGCGCGGACCTGGCTGCCTGCGGCTCAGCAGGTCTCCTCTTTCTCATGAAAAACACGGCCAGATTTACCAATAACAGGAAGACCCACGGCAACGCCATATTAAAGAGAGACCATCCTTTTCCGAAAATGGCCAGGATAAACATCTGCAGTGTAATAACGGATATGCCGATAGGAAAAGATAGAAATACAATCTCTAATGATCCCATTATTTTGAGATTACTCCAGGATAAGGCCTTTATGATGTTGTATCCCACGAAGAAAGTTATCAGGATGCCAAGCGTTAATTTCACAACCGGGAAAAGGTCAATCATTTCAATCGGCCTTTCGAAGGATGAATGAGTTTTTGCTAAGGCTTGCGTGAAGCTTAAAGCCCTCTTTTTTGTACCCGCTCATATCAAATACCATTATATAGGGGGCGTCTTTGATCATCTTTCGAGGGTAGAGATAATAGGAGACCCTGGATCCTTCAACCGGATCCAGCGCTTTCGCATCATACACAAAAACAAAATTCTCTTTTTCGGGGATATTTTTTTGGCAGAACAATACAAAATCATAAAGACCGCTTTTCATCAGATTCCGCTTTTTCTGCTCTACGCTCTTACCCAGGCTGTTCTTAAAGACCTTGGAGTCGGTCAATATATAGCCTCTGACGGAAAATAGCAGCCATATGAAGACCCATATTACGGATATGAGTTTGTAGTTAACCGATCTTATGAGCATCGCAGTACATGTTGTCATTAAAAGGCCATGCGGATACCTTTATTCCGGCAAAACCCGCCTTCTCAAGCAGTTGTTTCAAGTTGCGTGGGGTGAAATAGACCATATGGTCCGGCGGACGGAATCCGGACCAGCTCTCTCTTTTAATCATCCTGTTCAGGCATCCGTAGTTTATAGTCTTGATGAGCAGAACGCCGTTCCTGTTCAAAAGGCCGAAACAGATTTTTAGCGCCTTCGCGGGATCGTCCAGGTGCTCTAAAAGGGATATCATCGTTATACCGTCGAATTTTTCGCCTATTTCCATTTCCAGAAAATTGCCGTTTATTACTTTAATGCCGCCTTTATCTTTCGCAAGGCCGGCCAGGTATCCCGAGATCTCGACACCGGTACATAAGAAGCATCTCTTTGCCGACCTAAGGAAACTGCCG
>JAQUSE010000016.1 GCA_028715235.1 Candidatus Omnitrophota bacterium
TCCGGGTATTTGGACGTGATCCCAACATCAGATTACGGCCAGACGGCTACACTCACTGATAAGGCGAAATTATTGACCGATAGTACCCAGCGTGTCGAGTTTGGATACAGCCTTGACCAGCAGCGAGCGATATTTGACGTCCTTTCCCGTCACATTGCAGCAACCTTAACCGTGTCTTCCCTGAAAAACTATTATGAAGACAATTACATCAGCGTTGATGGTATGGAGAACGGAGAATATCGCCTCAAGATATCATGGATGCCTCAAGCAGGACAGAGTACGCCGCCGGATCAGACCGCTATCCAGATCAAAGACATATTTATCGAAGATGTCAATTATTTTAAAACTGCAGATCTGAATAACGACAGCCATGTCGACAGTAAAGATCTGAACATTCTTAGGGGGCTTCTCGGCAATTCCAAGGAGTTCCAGACCTTGTGCGTAACATTCAGCGGCACCGATCAGCAGTACTATTACGCGACCAAAGAAAACGGCATGTACGTATTCTACACGGCGCAACAAGACCGATACCAGGCTGAGCCGGACAATACAACAGTAAAGTTTAAATCTGAAGATAGTAAAACACATGAAATTGTCATCAGGACGTACAAGATCTCGGAAGATACTCAAGGCACGATAAGTTTGGCGGAGATCGACAGACGTAACCTCAATCAGGACAACATTATAGAAGATCTGAATACTGTCGAAGCACGGATAGCGGCCTTCCTGCATAATAACACCGATAAAACTATTACGCTTGATTCGATCAGAGATGCCTTGATGCGATTCAACCTGACGCCTGAACAGCTTGCTATGGCGGATCTTGATAATAATAGTTTCATTAACAGTGAAGACATGTATATTATGACCGCTGTCAAAAATCTTGTCGAATATGTTCTGAAGAATACGGATAAGGTGGCGGGTATTGTGGACGCGGAGGTCGTCGTGACGGCTGATGGTACGATACATATTTTTGACGGTTCCTCCGCTCATAATCTATTGAAGACCTTTACGCCGTCCGGCGCGATGTATGAGTATGCCACAGACGGAAAACTCACACGTTTCGTGGACGAGGCTGGTAATTTCGTGACCTACGAATGCAATGAGACCGGTACGACAGTGTATAAATCGGCACTAAATGAAACAACACGCTATGACACCGATGGTCGATTGGTAGAACGTGTTATTCCGGGCTCAGTCGATCTGGATTATACGTACCAGGTGATAGGAGGCAATCTTACGCAAATAGCCGCCGGTTATGCAAACGTCGGCGGAAGCGAGGATTTCAGTAATACTGCCACGATCGCGAAGCGCTGGGTTACGACAGGCGACGGTGTATATGATTTTAACGATGGTTCGTTTGACCTGGTACGTCCCGTCAAAGACTATAGGGTGGAGACTCTTAAAGAAAGATATCCTCAAGATCCAAACGCTGTTAAGAGCGTCGATATTTACTACAATTTTGAACCGTCCACGGCCGGTTCGCAGTTCAATGAAAACTGGAATACAAAGACTATCCGGTTCTGGGTTGATCAGAACAACTGGGTCGACTTTGGCAAAATCAGTAGCTCATGCCTTAATGCTGGCACAAAGACTATAACTGTTTCTGCAGGAGGCTACACCGCACTTATTACGTTGGACACGATCACCGCCGGTGTGAAGCCTACTGTTGTCCATGCCGAGATATCGCAAGGAAGTACGGTAATATTTACATATGACACGAATACCGATCCGCAAGATATGGATAAAAAGTCGCTCGTAAATACCGGTGTTTATAACATACCGGTTACCAACAAAGTTAATGAAAGTAAGGAATCATGGTCAGCGGGTATAAGTTTTGATGCAGCAAGCGGGCAGATATATGAAGCTACTATTACACCCTATTACACATATCAGGGGTCGTATACCGATAAATTTATTGATACAAATACTATGTCCGTGACATGTGCGATCGCACCGCGGGGCGATGTTTGGCCGTATGATACCACGCCTTACATTGTGACCTATCATTTTACGACTGACAGTCAGGGGGAATATTCACTTGACCGTGTTGATATTACCTATAGTAGGCCGGGGATGTTCGATACGATTTGGATGCCTGGTTGTGACTATGCCAGTGGCCTTGCGGTAACACATGAGAGTGCCCAGCCGGTTTCCCTGGTATCGTCCACGTACAGTACGACCGGATGGACATTGAACGGGGATTTCGATGTACAGGTGGATATAAAGGACCTCGTAACAACTGCATATAGGGCAGCCGGTGCAGACCCAAGCAAATGGCTTGGCGGTTTACTTGAGGTACAGGATGCCGGAAATCCTGACGTTTACGCGAAAATAGGCGTCATAAACGACAGTAATTGGAAGTTCCTTGGCGCGTATAAAACTTCGGGAACAGTGGCGCTCGCAGGAGGCCAGACTGCGACTGGCGAATTCAATACGGTACGCATAGTACGTGAAAATGGTATTCTGTCCATGCTCGCGTGGGCCCCACGCCAGGGAGCGTGGATAACAATAGCAAGCGGCGTAAATTTCAACACAAATCCTGTTGTGGTAAAAATGACCATGAACAATGAGAACCATACATATTATGACAATAACAATTACGAGTACTCACTCGATATGAATATGTCTATTGATAATTTTAAGGTCAATAAAGGTCAGATAGCATATGCCACAGGCGCTATGCCGCTCGTTTCCGAAATAAAGACATTTGATGATCAGGGGCGGGTGATAAGCTATATCGATCTGAAGGGTGAAACCCATACCTATACATATTCCAACGGCGGCAAGACTGTTACCGAAAAGGTTGATGACCGTGTCATAGCAGAAAAGACCGTTGACAGTCAAAACAGGCTGACTGATGTATGGGAATATGACGATTCGAGGTCGGTTTATGACGGCACTTACAAGGGAGGCGCAAGCGCAGTTTACAGTACGGCACGAAATGGGAATTATCTCAAGCGGGACGGGACTAAGATTTCCTACATCGATTGCGGAAAAATAACGGAAGATTTCAGCGAAGGTTTTACGTTCTCAGGATGGGTATACAATGACGGAACAAACGGCACCATTTTTAAAATGGGTAATAGAGGCACACTGTCCAGCTACGGTTATACCTATGAAGCCGAAAGTGATGCAGTAACCGTTGCATTAAATAATACTTCTCCGGCCGCCTGGGGCGATCTTCAGTTCTCAGTGCTCAAGGGCGTTTACAACGATGCCCAGACTACGGTAACAGCGCCTCAAGTTATTGAGAGAAATAAATGGGTTTATATCGCGGTGTCGGTAGACCGAACCGGCAAGGTTAAGATGTACAGATCAACGACCGGATTGCCGCAGGATCTCGTGGAACTTGCCACGGATAAGCCGTCGACACATAGTCCCGGCGGCATCGTGCGGGACGAGTGGTATGTCGGCAGGGACATAATCCTGCCAACGTATGATTATGATATAGTAGGCCCCACTATGCCGCCATCGTTCTCGCTCGATGATATAGGTATCTACAGCCAAAGTTACAATAGCGTTAATGATATGAAAAAGATAATGGGTGCTTCCTTGACCGGGAAACAGGAGGCTGCAGTGCTTTATTACACGTTTGACCGGGACGCGGGCACTGCCACGACGGTAAAGGACCTTGAGCCGATAAAGCATACCGCATATACGTATGACGTAAATGGTGCGGTCACGAAACATGTGTATTCACCGCTCGAATCGACCTTCGTTTATAAGGTAAACGGGCAGCTCGACCATTACGTTGATGAAAGAGGCAGGACGTACACAGCCCAGCAGTATATTGATGAGACCGGCAAACCGGAAATTGTACTTTCATCTGAAGGCAACGTTGGTATTGATTCAGCGAGCGGAGGCTCGACGTATTATGCGGCACAGCTCTATGACGGCTTAAACGACATACCCGGCAATGGGTGGACAGCACCAACAATCTCAGCCAATAATCCTGAATCCGCGACGGGCCTGATACTGAACATGGGCCAGGAGAAGACTCTCAGTGCAATAGACATTACTCATGGTCTGGCTGCACCCCCAGCCTATCTCGGCGATTTTGAGGTTTATTATGCCGGCGGATATACTACCGGTACGTTCAGTTATGACCTTGCCAGCGGCGAATGCCCGTTAGGGTTTGTCACCGGCTCGAGTAACGCAACCAACACTGAAAATAGATTTAATATCGTAGAAGCAAGTTTTTCCATCAATTCTCCTGATTCAGTCAACGCGTTTGCGGGTGATCTCTTGCAGCCGGTATACCTGGAACACGAGATAGAGGCGCTGGAGAATGCAACGCTTTCATTTGACTGGGTTGCTACCATCGGAATGGGCCTTTCCTTGGAAGTGGACGGGGTCATGGTCACTCAGACTTCAAATTACGGATATGCATACTTTAACAGTTGGCAGAATAGCCGATGGGAAGTCAGTGGATGGGAACACGTGACGTTGGATCTTGCGAAAGGTAAGCATACGATACGCTGGGTGCAGACGGAACGCTGGTATCAGGAATATAACAACCAATTGACGCTCATAAAAGACATAAACTTCAGCAATGTCAAGGAGAGGGTCTGGGAAAAGACGGAAAACCTGCATTTTGTCAATGACGTAAACGACGCGAACATTGTTGATAATCATGTCATCGTCCGCACCGAAGGCCAGAACCTGTATCAGCTGGCCTTTACACCGATAACAACCGACGCTATCGCGTTAAAACTGAGAGACAAAGGGACCAGTGTTATTATCAATGAAGTAAGCGTTAAAGGAATTGAAAATACAAATCTTATTGATGCCGCAACAGCACTGGACACAGGCATCGACCATCTGAATACGTACAACAGGACTGTTACCTATGACGCTGTGCGACTGCAAGCCGGCAGTTCTGATTTTAATCTTCACCAGGATGCCTCACAACTGGTCATCGACAGCGGAACACAAAAGGAGTTTATGCTGTCGTATACGAATGACACCATAACAGGTGTAAGCGGTCATTATGACATAAACGGTATCGGGACCGCTAACGGTGATGGGATATTTGATTTAAAAGATACCGATTATTTTAATGTGCTTTTTGAGGAAAATCAGCACGGCGCTGATAAACTGGGTCTTTTGGCAATCGGGGACGTAAACGGTGACGGTACCATAAATGTGAGCGATATTACAGATTACAACGATTATGTCCTTAATAATAAAAACAATTTCAAGGACAGCGATATTTACCGGTTCTATGATGCGCTTGGCACGACCAGTACGGTTTACGATATAACGCAGTTAAAATACAAGAACACCGCTGGCCTCAAATTCGGCAACGCGTCCGATTGGGAACAGGTAAGCGGCGCGTGGAGAACGACATATGATCCGCGGTCGATACGCGGGCAATCTGTTGAGTTTACCTTAAACGTTTCTGAAGACGGTTATTATGACCTCGGTCTCATGGCGCGTAACCCTTACCAGACAAACTGGAGCGGAGACCCGGCTACGTCAAGGATTGAGGTTGATATCTATGTCGATAACGATGGCACCGGCTACAAGGTAAACCCGCTTAAAAACATTGATATCCGGGGCAAGATAGTCACGATGCCCGATTATGACATTAATTATGGTACGGTCTATCTCAAGAAAGGCTCGAATGACATTAAGTTGTTTGTCTCTGATCCGGATGGATACGCGGAGGCAGGGAGCATAAGTGACCGCTTTACGATTGGCCATTCCGGCGCGACGGTATCTACGGGCAGGGATATCGGGCTCGAACTATTGAAGGTATTTGTGCAGACGAGCGGCTATAATGACCTTCTCGATGCCGACGGTGACGGCCATGTGGCAGCGGATATAAACCCCGAAAATTATTTCAGCTCATGGACCGTGTCCGCGACTTCTACCGAACCGATCTTCTCGGCGGTGCGCGTCGGCACTATGGTCTATGGCCTGCGCGAGTCCGGCGATTACATTTTCTTCGACTATGCGAATACGTTTGAGCCTCCGTGTTATAAGGATCCGAACGAGAGCATCTGGACGGTTACGCTAACGCAGCTTATCAGCGCGACAAACGACGGCCGTTATGCCGTAACCAAGAAAGACGGGTTTATCACGGTTTTCAAGCTGCCTTCGGTCATTAACGCAGAAGGGGTCAAGTCTTTCAGTATTAATAATCACTTCTACTATATCCGGACAGAAGGCGCCCGTTACCAGATCACCGACGGTACGCCGGGCAGCGAAGTTTATGTTGATGCGCAGGGAAATGTCACCCTGGACGGTGTTATGTATCATCTGGATTATGCGACCCTAACGCTAGAGCCCATTGCCAACGTTTCCAGTGAGGGTGTCCTTATCCTGGATAACGTCTTGTACGGTTATATCTGGAAAGACGAAAAACTTAACATATTGCTGGACGGTGAAGAATACAGTATCCGGAAAAAGATCATGTTGGGGCTCGCTAACTGCACCTTTACCCAGGAAGGAACATCGTATAAACTTTCCTGGCGCTCACGGTATGACGACTCGCTGATGGAAGCTGTCGCTACGGAAGTAGCGCCCGGGACCTTTACTGCCAACGTCGACGGCCTCTTCTACGAGTTCAAGGTATCCGATATTAAAGATGTGGTGTCCTTCGATAACGGTGTCGAATTGGAGGTTATTGTCGAGAACGAAGTGCCGGTCCTCAAAAATACCTTCCAAGAGAGGAGTAAAACCCTGACCGGAGGCCATACCCTCGAGATATACCGTCTTGATAATGCGACCATGGAGCGAGCCTCGACTGACGGGAGGCTTGTCTATGTCCTGGATACACGCGTCAAACCGTCGGTAGAACAGTTCAAGAATAACCTTATTGCAGCCGTAGGCGATTATTCTCCTATGGCCGGTCTTAAGGCCTACCTGACAGGGCTTACCGATACTACCGCCATTACCAGCCTCGAGCAGTTAGTGCGGACGATCATCGATCATGCGACCGGTACCGACGGGTTCACTGATGTCAACCTTATCAATATTCTTACGGGATTGGGCATAACCGATACGACAGTTCTCCATGACGTTCTCAACTCGTTTATCGAAAATAGCGACGAAAATTATCGCGACTATCTCGTTCATCTGGCATCGACATTCAGCGTGATAAGCTCACGTTCGATCGAGGATACGCTTACGGACCTCCTGACCGTAAGCGAGGGAGGCTTGAAAGAATATATTTACCAGCTTGTGCTCGATCGGAGCGTAAAAGGCAGTATGCCGGTAGCAAACGCATTGTCTGCCTTGAAGCTTGCCGCAGGGGCGGATACGGCACTCTTCACGTACCTGTCCAACGATCCAGGACTCCTGGCTATGACAAACGCTTCCACTCTGGTCAGTTATCTACGCGACCATGCATCAGTACAAACGGGTTATAGCCTTGATGATCTGGTTTCGGCTCTTCTGGCCGCCAGGTACATCGACGGGCCGAACGCGATAGCGCTTCTTGATTTCGGGCCGCTTGTCATAACGAATTCGGCCTCTGTTATACAGCACCTTAATTTTAAGGCGTCAGCGCTCACGAAATTCACCACCAACGATGTCCTTATGGCGGCGCTAAAGATCGGACTCCTTGATTTTACGTCTCACGGCATTTCCTCGCTCAATGACCTGATCGCGACTGTCAAAGCGAATGCGACGACGGCATAAGGGTATTCGGTATATGATATGCTGTATACCGCGCTTAAGGTCGCAATGCTGTCCCGTCCGAAGAATCACGAAGTTATTTATTGGGATTCGAAGAATAAACGTCAGGTACAGGCGCCTTCGCACATAGTCGGAGGAAAAGAGGTCGTGGATATCGAAGGCGTCCAATTCCAGCTTGAAACGGATGTAAAGGGCAATGTGTCTATTGTGCGTGAATTCCTGGAAAGCGCCGCAATGTTCGATCAGATGATAACGCTCGGTTATTCGAACGGTGTCAGCAAAAAATACTGGGTAATCAAGAACCAGACAAACGGGATCTTTGACGGGACCTATACATTCTACAGGTTCAACGACGATGAAAAGGATTACGTGCCCGAGCATGCCGTAGAAACGCGGTCGAGCGAGTTCGAAATGCGGGGAACGACCCGTGTGCCAATCATTAAACTGCAAAATGGGCCCGGCGAGTTCATAACGTTCGATCTTTCGGTCAATCAGGCGAATGACGGCCTTGACCTGACCGAGCGGCTGGTTTTCTATGAGACCGACATCCGTAAATCGTTTGTTGACAACGACTCTGTTTACCAGACGATCGAACTTCCGGGCGACCTGTACTACGGGGTACGCGAGTCGAAATCGGAATCCGGCGTGTATGGGTTCACCGAGCTTCTGAACGATCTGAAGGGGACAGAGGTATGGTCAAGGACCGAAGAGGGGAAGAGGGTCCTGTGGATCGATCAGGTCAAATATTATGTCAAGGATGATGTGGTCCGCAGCCTCCAGCAACCGAACGTTGTCTGGCAGGCCCTGACCAAGGGTGACCTGGTCGGCGCGTACAGCTCTGTTACCGGGGAATATATGCCGGCTGACGGTAAGATAACAGAATCCGACCTCCAGAAATTCAATGAAATCCGGCTGCACTATAAGGATGTCAACGGCGACGGAGCCATTAATCAAAATGATGTCGTTGCCCTTGAGAATATTATTTATATCATGAATCATAGCGGCGTTAATCCCGATACCATCGCCGGATTCAAGGCCCTGGCCGATGTAAACAAGGATTATGTCATCAATATCAAAGATGCCCTTGACCTGAGCGAGGTCGCCAAAGGCATATACGACATCGACCAGACCCAATATGTCATGCTCGGTATGAACGAGTATATTTTTGTCAAAGAAGGTTACGGATATTTGTCGCGGTATAAGCTTCTCGAGGAAAATGACGACGGCGTGATAGTCGGGACCTATACGGTTACAGCGACCCAGACCGCGCCCGGCAATACACTGTACCAGGTCATCGGCATTAATCCGATTCCGGCAAACCCGACCGGGGCCTATTCATTCTATGCGGACGATATATTCAAGAAGACCGATATGGCCGATTATACGCTTTTGGTCTCCATACTGGCTGATATCAAACGCAATAAGATACTACAACCGAATGTGGTTGACCGCGCTGATGTCGATCAAAGCGGAAGGGTAACGGATAAAGACCTCCAGGACCTTAAGGCTGCTTTTAAGATGATCGACCAATGGGCCAAGAAACTCGGCAAGGGCATGCCAAAGACCGCAGCTGCCCTTGAGGGACAGACCGGGCTTAAGGCCCTCATCAATGAAAACCTGGCCCAGGTAATGGCTTCCGAAAATTTGCGTCGTAAGTACGAGATCACGCCGGAAAAGATCGCGCGCGCCAACATAAACGAAGAGCAGGGGGTAACCACGGCAGACCGCCTCCTGCATCAGGAATCGCTTAATAAATATGCGGAGATGAGGGTTGTCGGCGACATGAATCAGGACGGCGTGTTTGATTTTAGGGACCTTCTGCTCCTGGAAGGCGCCGTAACCGAAGTCCAGGCCAAAGCGCCGGCAGAACGAAAGACCATAAGCCAGCTCCTGAAACTAGACCTTAACTCTGACGGTGTATTCAATCTGCAGGATATCATTGCCCTTGAGAATGCCCTGAACGTTCGGGCAAAGTTTGCCGGCGGCAGGGACCTGACCGCGGACGATATCGCGCGGATCAGGGAAATAAAGGAATTTGTTGACCTTAATGTCGCCAGCGGCCAGGAAATGTATTTGACCATGACCGGCGCCCAGATGTCGCGGCATGCGGGGAATGAGCGGATCAGGATCAAGATCCCGTATGCTGATGAGATCAGGGATGAGATATTCGATGCCTATTACGGCGATGACGGCAGATACTATCTCATCAGCGCGCTGACGCATAAGACGTACATATCGTACGTAGGCCTTGATTTCGTGGAGATCGAAGGGACGATCTTTGATGTCGAAAAAGACGACTACGGCCGTATTTCCGTATATCAGCGTGTGAACTCCAACCAGCATATTCTTGCAAGCGAACATGTTGCCGATGAGGTCATAGAGCTTGGCGGCAAGACGTATGATGTCTCCTGGAACGGCGTGACCGGCGAAAAGACGATCACGGACGGAAGCACGGTAATCGGGACCGTTAAAAAGAGCGGCGATATTGTGGCCATCGGGAATGTAAAGTATATCGTCGAGATCGACGGACTGACGAACGGGCTTACCCTTAACCTTCTGGACGAAGCCAGTTCAAAGGTTTGCGACCAGGTCATCGAGCTTGACGGCGTCGTATACCGCATTATCAATAACGGTGACGGGACCTACAGCTTTACGACCCCGAATCAGCCGGCGGTAACTACCGGGATCGGCACCAGGACCGGCGTAACGGGTGCCTGGGAAGAAGGTTTTGAAGAACCACTCCAGGGATGGAGCGTCGTCCAGACCGCCACTACCAAAGACGGAACGACGATACTGAAAGGCGACGCCTCTATGAAGGAGGCCAAGAAGGCCATATCGTCCCTGCCGGAACATGACAAGGTAACCATCAGTTTCGATTACTATTTTCTAGACGGCTGGAATCAGGAGACCGGATACCTGAACGTAAACAGCAATCTTGCATGGGATGAACGCTATTATCTGCCGTGGTATCATTCAAATGACCAAAGTTTAAATCTTGTCGTCGGAAGCGGGGCAGAGCCCGACAAGAAGATCCATGTAACCAAGACGATTTCTCATACCGATGGCGATCTTCTTTTGACCTTCGGCGCCGGGCTTGGCGACGGATCAGAAGCCGGATGGGGCATCGATAACGTCAAGGTCGAACTGTATCAGAACAATCGTAAGGTCAATTTTAGCCAAGAGACATCAGGCATGACCAAACAGGTGGTCCTTGGCGGTAAATCATACGATATAGTCCGCGATCTTTTTACCGGCAAGATCACGCTGGTGCAAGCGCATAGCGAATCCTCGCGGCTTTGCGATCAACGCATTCAGATCGGGCAGGGCACGACGAAACAGATATACGAAGTTACCCGGAATCTTGACGGTACGTATTCCTTCTACAGGGTTGACGGCGCCGTACGCAGTCAGACCCCGATCAAGAGCTCGATCACCAAACAGACGTTATCCGACGGTACGCTCGTTCAAACGAAGAACAGTGTCACGCTGGACGATTCCGGCCGGCCGTATGTTATAACGACGGATTTCGAGAATCTGCGGATAAAACTGGTACAGGAATATCGCACGTTCGAAACCCTGAGGATACCGGGCACGTCCCGCGAAGGCTTCTACCTCGGCGTTGATGATAACGGGAACGCGATCTGGGAGGAAATAGTCCCTGATGAACTGGGGAATATCATGATCGGCGGCTACACGTCCGATAGCGAGCGCAATATACGTTATGCGGGGAGCCTTTTCCATGTCACGTACAATCGCGAGACCGGCCGCACGAAACTCGAAGAACTGCACACGTCCAGTCTGTCGCTGGTCGATCAGCTTATTATGCTGAACGGAAGGCCGTATGAGGTCCAGAAGAACAGTGACGGGTCGTTTACGTTCATCGACGATATCTATAACGGCATGAGATATACGTCGAGCGCCGAACTGAATCAGGTCGAGATCGACCGTAAGATCTACAATGTTATTGTAGAACCCTATACCGAAACCGTCAGGCTGGTCGAGGACTATTCGTCGGTCAGCAGGACCCTCTGGGACGAGGTCGTAACAATAGATGAAAAAGAATATTATGTCTACACGAATGCTGATGGCTCGCAGATGATCATCGATCCGGAAACAATATCGTCCGCTACTCGGATCGCAGTACATCCGCAATCGACCGTTGATGATGCCGATGGCGACGGTATTACCGACGCGAATGAGGCCTTACGGGGCCTGTCGCCGACTGATCCGGATACGGACCATGACGGATTCTGTGACGGAGAGGAAGACCGGATCGGCACCGATCCGAATGATTTCGATTCTAAACCTGCGGCAACGCCGCTCGATACGGACGGCGATAATGTGCCTGATCTCCAGGAAAAAGCCCTGGGCCTTGATCCGAACGACCCGGATACCGATCGTGACGGTTTCTCAGACGGTGAGGAACTTACCCTAAAGACCGGAGCGCTTGATGACACCTCTCATCCTGAAGCACTGGTCATACCCGGCGACAAGAACGTTACGATCCTCTCACGGGCGTATACGATTACGACCACCGTCAATACGCTGACCTTGTTCGGAGCGGGGGCAAATAACGGTGACATTGTTGTCGGTACGTCGCCGAGTGATATTACTCTGGGAGGCAAGGCCGTCCATGTGACCTATTCGCCGATCGGCTATGCGAAATGGACGTTTACATCAGTGATAGGCGAGCCGATAGGCGTTAAAACGACCGATACGCAACTTACCCTGGGCATCCAGAACTATGATATCGCGGTGGCAAACGGGGTACTGACCGTTCAGGCTGCGGGCGATCATGGGCAAGACCTGACGTTCGCAGGCCAGGATGCGAAGGCCACCATAAATAACCGCGAGTATCGTGTTACTTATTCGGCCACCGGCGATACGCGGTGGACGTTCGAAGAGACCGAGGATGATTATGCCTTTGCGTCCAAGACGCTTGATTCTGACGGAGACGGCGTTAACGACGATGACGAAATCGTGCGGGGGCTCGATCCGTCGATGCCGGATTACGACCGCGACGGTTTCTCCGACGGCGAAGAATTGGCCCGCGGCACGGATCCCAAGGACCCGTATTCTGTGCCCGAAGGCGTGACAGAGAAGATGGCTGATTCTGACGGTGATGGCCTCTCAGATGCGCTTGAACGCAGCCTTGGCACCAATCCGTATGAGGCGGACAGCGATAAAGACGGGTTCTGCGACAGCCAGGAGATCGCGGTATATGTCATCAGCGATGAGACGGATAAAGTGTATATCGGAGGGAAAGAATATAACCCTCATTTTATTAAGACTGAAGAAGGCGTAAATTGCGATCTGAACTACTCAAATTCTGTCACGGAAGAAGATTATAACTTATTGAAGACGGCGATCGAACGCATGCCGGAACGTTCGATCGACAGCGATGAGGTCGTAACGAAAAATGATATTGACCTTATGAACATGATCTTGAACGCGCTTGCCAAAGGAGATATTATCCAGCCTAAAGATTATGTGCGTCTTGATCTGAACGCAGACGGCGATTTTGATCATGAAGACTGGGAAAAGCTTGAAACCGCTCTGGCCATGATGAAGCTCAATGTCGATCTGACCGGTCCAACCGAGGATAAGGCTCCGGACGGCATCATCGATTACCTTGATTGGGAGGAATACAATAAAAAGGTCCAGGTGCGTGATGACATTTGGTCGATCATGACCGGCGGCTACGTGCCGCGGACAGGGACCGTCGATTTTAACCGTTTGGATACCAACCATGATCTGTCGATCAACGCCGAAGATCTTAAGGTCACGGGTATCCTTCCCGATATCCGCGATGATATCAGGGCAGTGATCGACGGCCGCTATACGCCGCATGCGGGGACCGAGGCGTTTGATCGCTTGAATGTCGACAACTCTACCGAGAGCCCCGGTATAGACCTCAATGACCTCAGGGCCATGGATACGGTGCTTGCCGCGATAACGCTCCGTAAGGACGCGGTGCCCGATGATACCATGGATTATAAAGACTATGAAAAAATGCTTGAATTGCAGTACCTTGGCGAGGTCATAGGCCGTCAACTGGAGCATACAAACAACGTTAATCTTGCCGGCAGCCTTCAGATACGCGAAGGAATTCGCTCGATCATGGACGGCACCTATAGCTTGACGCCGGGTTCAGATGACTTTAAACGCCTGGACCTCATGAATGACAATGAAATCACCCGGCGCGACTTGGATGAGTCAGGACACAATTGGGTGCACTACGAGGAACTTTTGACACGGCGCGACCGGATACTTGCGATCATTCACGGTACGTATACGGTCCAGGCCGGCACCACCGAATTTAGCGACCTTAACTTCCATGCCGACGGTGTGATCGACGCACAGGATCTTACTACCAATAATTGGAGCGAGTATGAACGGTTATTGTCTATCCGGGATGATATTGAAGCCGTTCTTGATAACACGTATGTGCCGCATGCCGGGACTGTCGATTTTAATATCTATAATATAAATCGGGATACGGCGATAAATGTTGAGGACCTTAAAGATATCGAAAATGAACTGGCAGGGATATTGCTCGTGAAGGATATCGACGGGCCGCTTAATTATAAAGACGGTATCGTGGATTATCGTGATTTTGAAAAATATGCGTCGATAGAGCCGATGGCAG
>JAQUSE010000203.1 GCA_028715235.1 Candidatus Omnitrophota bacterium
GTGGCGTTTAAGATATATGATCGGCTTCCACTCCTCGCTCATGTGCTTCCAGTTGATCTTTTCGGCCAATTCATCGAGCTCTCCCATGAGGTCATGATATCTCTTTATATGCGTCCGGCTGGGGGCGCCGATTTGTATAAAGACGAATTTACCCTTATAATTAGGATATTTATCAAGGAAACGGTCGACCGCCATCATACGTTCGGCAAGACCTTTTGTATAATCTATCCTGTCGACTCCGAGCGCGACTATCTTCCCGTCAAGCTCAAACTCTTTACGCATCTTATCTATCTCTTCGTCTTCGCCCTGGTCAATCGTTGAATTTATTTCGACGTCTACGCTTATGGGGAATGACCGGACCAATGTCTCGATACCTGAGCGGACTATGCTGAATTTTTCCGTGTCAATTCGGCATTCCAACAGCCTGTTTGCCGTGTCGATGAAGTTGTTGCAGTGATATTGAACGTGGAAGCCTATCAGATCGCAACCCAGCATGCCATCCAATATTTCCGCCTGATAGGGGCATACCGAGAATACCTCCGGATTGGGCCATGGTATGTGCCAGAAAAGGGCAATGGTCGCGTCAGGCCTTTTTGCCTTTATCATCTGAGGCAGGAGCGTAAAATGATAGTCCTGGATGAATATAAAAGGGTTTTTATTGGGCATCTCCTCCAATATGTTATCCGCGAATTTCTGGTTTACTTTTTTATATGTCTGCCAATCGGACTCCCTGAATATCGGCCTGGTATAAGTTATATGGCACAACGGCCAAAGGCCTTCGTTCGAAAACCCGTAGTAGTAGCCGTCTTCTTCTTCTTTTGTCAACCATACCCTTTTCAGTATATAGCGGTTGTCTCCCGGCGGAACGCCGAGTTTGTTCTTGGAATTGACAAATTTCTTGTCGGCATTGGCGCTGCCATGGGCGATCCACGTCCCGCCGCAGGCGCGCATTATCGGATCGAGCGCCGTTACCACGCCGCTGGCCGGACGAGTGCATTCCGCACGGTTGGTAACTTCATTCATGATATGCATATATGGTTCCCTGTTAGACACAAGAAAAAGGGCGTTTTCGCCCAATCTCGACTTTACAACATCTTTTAGTTTCGCGTCAGTCCACAGATCCTCTTTTTGTATCCTTTCAGCGGCCTCTTCGCTTGCCGCCTTCCGGGCAACCCTAATGCTGAGCGCTGCCTGTTCCACCTCGCTTGCCAATTTACCAAGCTCACCTTTTTCTTTAATAGGATGAGCGGTATCTATCTCGCCTTTCTGAAAACGCCTGAACCATTCGGTAAGCTGTTCTACCGGCGCGGTAAATATCTGACGCTGGACCAGGAGGGAGATCAATATAATAAATACAACCAGAATTACTAAAACCGTACTTAACCGCTTCCACAGGTCTGCCAATTGCGTAAAGACATATGATGTGTCATATAAGACTTCTTCTAATCCTAAGATATTCCCTTCGTCGCTTATTATCGGCAACACATAACTATAAACGCTATAATCTTTAAACTGCACAACTGCTCCTCGAGCGTTTTTATCTGTAAGGGCGTCTTTTATATACGGCTTATCCCTGTCTTTCCATTCCGAAAATCTGTCCGTAATAGCTATTACGCTGCCTTCTTTATCATAAATAACACACCCCTGAGATCTTTCTCTTTTCTGGAATTTTTCAACCAGCCATTTGGCGTCGCGTATATTGTTATTTTCAAGCGCATGCTTTACGGATAACTCCATGCTCTCGGCCACGGCTTTAGCTTTTCGCATCAGATCATCCAGCTGCTTCGTCTCTTCGGATCTCACCTGGAATATCCCGAAGCCGATAAAGGCCATGGTAACGATGATCAGGATAGGTAATATGAACAGTAATAATCTTCTCATTTTGAATGCCCTTTCCTACTCTTGTTCGTAATGCAGCGTCCTGATAGGGTAAGGAATGACTATTCCTTCTTTATTATAACGCTCATGCAGCTTTTTTACAAATTCATGCTTGATGAGGTACTGGTCGACAAATTCTTTAGCCCTCAAAATCACCGTAAAGTTGATCGAAGAATCGCCAAAACCGCCGTATCGAATAAACGGTTCAAATTCAGGGATACCGCCGGGAACCGTATTCATGACCTCTTTTGCTACTTCGCACGTAACCTTTTCCACTTTATTTAAATCGCTTTTATAGTGGACTCCCAGATTAACCAATACCGCCATCTCTTTGTCCGGAAGATAATAATTGGTAATTATCGCCTTGGTTAATTTCTCGTTCGGGACGAGAATGATATTATTGGGAAGCATTTTTATCTTTGTTGTTCTCCAGGTTATATCTGTCGTATACCCCTCTTCCCCGGAATCAAGCTTGATATAATCTCCCACCTTTATCTGTTTTGCCATTATGACATGAAAGCCGGAGAAGAGATTGGACAGCGTGTCCTGCAGGGCCAACGCGACCGCCAATCCGCCAACTCCCAGCGTTGCCAATATCGGCGTCACCGAGATGCCGAAAGTATTAAGCACTACCAGGAGACCTATGCCGATAACGACGATGCGCGCAATGTTCTGGGTAAGCGATGTCACCGGCAACGTTGATTCGACCTTTACGGAATATGTCCTTATCAACGAGCTGGAGATGTTCGCCAGGACAAAAGTTATAGAGGTTATCGCCAGGATTAGCATGGCCTTGCCTGCGATATAGACCACGGCATCCGGCAATTCGGAGGTCTTCAGCGCAAAATAGATACCGAGCATCAAAAACCATATAATGAACGGATTCTTTATCGAATCAACAACAATATCGTCTATCTTTGATTCTGTATTCCTGGACCAGCGGCTCAATCGGTCAAAAACATACTTCCTGACAGCATAACCCGCCAATAACGTTATTAGAAAAACAATGAGTGGAAGCGCGATCAAACCAAGCGCATTTTCTAAATATGCCATCTGTCATTCTCCTGTCTGCTATTATCTCCTTAACAAAATAAAAAACCGCCCCCTGGTTTTTCACCCAAAGATGGCGGCCCGACCATCTGATATCTTATTAACCTCTAGAGTATAACTCTAGACCCGTTCTTATTATAGGCGTTTTTGTGTATAAAAACAAGTGTTTCATATTTTGGCACTCCGCGCTCTGGACGGCCTGCAACGTATGCAGGAAGCACTGCCTCGCTTCCTGACCGATAGGCTGGCGCGCCAAGTCCAAAAAATACTAAGATTATCCATTTAGCCCTAATAGCATCAGCACTATTTTATTCATATCTAGCGGTTAAATTCAAACCTATCCTCTCGCCATAAGCATAAAACCAATCAGCGCACCCACAAAAGTGCTTATGACAGGATTTGTCGAGACAGTAATAATCTGGGCCTGCTTTGTCAACGCGTTCTTTGGCGGTTCCGCATGAGCCCGGCGGCGGGATGATCACGTCCTCGCCCGGTTGCCAGTCCGCCGGAGTCGCTACATTGTTCGCGCGAGAAGATGAATATATCGATTCTCTTTGCCCGATCTAATTGGTACTGAAGCCATAAAAACACCTCTCTATAAATACCTTTCGGTAAACTTTATTATATCATTCATCATGATAATTGTCTCGACCGGGTATTTCCCAACAGCCGATTCCGCCGAGAGCATAACAAAATCAGTGCCGTCTATTATGGCATTGGCGACATCTGTTACCTCGGCGCGAGTAGGCCTGAGGTTCTCGGTCATACTTTCAAGCATTTGCGTCGCGGTTACAACAAACTTTCCCGCGCTATTGCATTTCCTGATAATCATCTTCTGTATTATAGGAATTTCGTAGATGGGTAACGATACC
>JAQUSE010000204.1 GCA_028715235.1 Candidatus Omnitrophota bacterium
GAATGTGGTGCCGGGCAGAGTCTCATCGCCGCCTGAGAGGCTTCCAATGTTGGTTATGAGACTTCCGCTGTCGCAATTATATATGATGGCCGGTGGGACGAATTTCGTCTTTTCGCCTAACGCATCATTCTGCGCAAATGATAAATTTAAAAAGCCGGCGAAAAGTACGCAAAAAAAAGATATCGAAAACAGCCTCCGGCTTGTGTCAGATAAAAGCTTCATCGCCTATCTTCCTCATATTCGGCATTCAGGTAGAGAGGCCGTGTATAAACAGGTTGTCGATATCGCGGCCTCTCTCCTGTCTGATGCCGGTATATTTGTGCCGGTATTATTTGTTCTTCGTCAATCTGATGTCGTCTATGTAAATAACGCCCTTCTTATTGGACGCTACCCTGTCCTCGAATACCACGACTATTTCGGTGAGGTTCGAGTAATCGGTGATGCCCTTGAACGCCTTCAGCGGTATCACTATATCCTGCCACTGATCGGTGATATTAGTTACGTAATAACGGCCGATCTGCTTCGCGGCATTCTTAAGCTCTACCTTAAATACGGTGGTATAACCGACTTTGGCGTCGCCTTTCACCTTCATGGCGATATTATCGTACTTTGTCGCGTCCAGGTTCTGGAGATTCATCCAAAAACCGTTGTAAGCCGGGTTCTTGGAATCTACGCTGTAGTCCAGCTTCATGCAAAAACCCTTGACGCCGTACCTGTTAACGCTGTCAAAGGATTCCGTGCACCCCTGCGTAAAATCGGTGGGATCTTTGTTCCATGCTCCGAAATCACCGCCTATACTATTGGGCTTCTCGCCGGTATCAAAATCGGCGATCATCAGCTCGTTGGAGCTGTCCTTCTCCGCCGCCATAGCCGCCGGCGCAAGCAGAAGGACTGCCATAGCCAACACCATAGCCGCGTTTAGTAGTTTCTTTACCATAACTACTCCTCCTTTCGAATTTGCGTGCAAATTCGATACTGAGGCAGCGTTAAACAATCCGACCAACGGGAGGATTGTAGCTGCCGAAGTATCTTAACACGTGTCAAAAGATGAAGCACTCCGCTTCATCCTACACTACAAATTATACATCAGGCCAGATTAAGGTTCGATTAGTATGAGATTAAAAGATTTTAATGAATGGGTGCCGGGAAAGTGACAATAAAGGTGGTCCCCGCGCCGGGCCGGCTGTCGACCGTAATAGAGCCTTTATGAGAATCGACTATGGATTTGACTATGCTAAGCCCCAGCCCGAACCCATGGCCGCCTTTGGCGTCGTCAATACGGTAGAACCGGTCAAAGATGCGGCCGATCTCGTCCTTGGGTATGCCGATGCCAGTATCCTTTACCGTCATTTTAGCATTCTGGCCGTCCCGCCTGATATCCACGGCGACCTTTCCTCCGGGCTCGGTATATTTGACGGCATTATCCAATAGATTCAATACGAGCCGCTTGATCTGTTTTTCATCGGCGTTCAACGTAATACGGTCATGCTGCTCGACATTCAATCCTATCTTCTTCTCTTCCGCGAGGGTCTTTACGCTGTTAGCGACGCCCTGGACCAGCAGGTTCAGGTCCAGGCTCTTTCTTTCCGGCAATATCTTCTTGGATTCAAAGCTTGCCAGCATCAGAAGGTTTTCCACAAGCCTGGTTATCTTGTCGACTTCTTCGAGACTCGACCGGAGTATCGTTTCATACTCCTCACTGGAACGCATCTTCTTCAACACTACCTCGAATTCGCCTTTTAATATGGTAAGCGGCGTCTTCAGCTCATGAGACAGGTCCTCGAAGAGATGTTTCTGTGTCGTGAACGCGCTATCGAGACGGCCGAGCATATCGTTAAATGTTTCGGCCAGCTTCTGTATCTCGTCTTTGGTCTCCGGCACCTTTATCTTCAGTTTCATGTTCTCGGCGGTTATATCATGGATGGTGTTTATCATGTTATCGACCGGATGGAGCGCCAGCCCCGCCAGGAATACGCCCATCAGTCCCGTGGCCAGGATCGTGACCGGGATCAGGAGGAAGATGATGACCTTTATACTGTTAAGCGCCGTCTGTATTGAAGTCATCGGGCTCGCCACCTGGACGATATATTCGACCTTATTATTCTCGACAGCGGGAGCTATAAATACCCTGAATACCAGGAATTTTTTTGTAGGGAATGAAGAGGTAAGGTGGTCGAAACAGCTCCTGCCCTGCAGGACCGCCGCAAGCGTCTCTTCCGAGACATTAGTAATGCCCTGAGTATTTTTAGACGAGACTATCAGGGCGCCGTCTGCGTTGAATATCTTAACGATGATGTCGAGGAGCTTGGGGTCCATGGACCTCGCCTGGACCCAGCGCTGGGCCATCGTCGCGAAATCCACCGCCCCGTCTTTCGTATCCGCTTCCGGCTTCGCGCCGTACCGTTTCGTCCCGAGCCTTTCCGCGGCCCAGTAGGTGCTGATAGCGTATATTATGCCTTCCGCCTTCGACTGGAGCAGGGTGTCCATACTCTCGTTCAGGCTGCGCCGGACATAATGATAGAGCACGGCGCTGAATGACGATATTGTAACCGCCAGTATCACCATGTAGACTATCGTCATCTTGAAACGGATAGATTTGTAGAACATAAAATAGTCAGGCTCGTGTTAGTTGTAAGTAGTAAGTTTTAAGTTAAAGAATAATTATTTATAAACTTCCTGCCTACAACTTATAACTTACTACTTATCACTATCTTTCAGCATATATCCCCTGCCCCGGATCGTCTGTATCAGCTTCTTTCCGCTCCCGGAATCTATCTTATTACGCAGATAATTTATATACACGTCTATGACATTTGTGAATGTATCGAAATCGATATCCCATACATGCTCGGATATCATCGTCCTTGTCACTACAGAGCCCGCATTCCGCATGAGGTATTCGAGCAGCGAATACTCTTTCGCCGTAAGCTCGATCTCTTTTCCGGAGCGCGTCACTTTATGCGTAAAGAGGTCCAGCTCAAGGTCTTCGGCCTTAAGCTTCGTCACGGCCTGAGACTGCTTTTTCCTGAGGATAGCGCGGACCCTGGCGAGGAGTTCTTCGAATGCGAACGGCTTGGTGAGGTAGTCGTCGGCGCCGGCGTCGAGGCCGCTTACCTTGTCCCTTACCGTGTCTTTTGCCGTCAGCATTATTACAGGGGCGGGTACTTTCTCTTCTTTCAACCGCTTGCATAAGGTTATACCGTCTATCTTCGGGAGCATGAGATCGAGCAGTATCAAGTCGTAGTCGTTCGTCTTGGCAAGAAAAAGGCCTTTCTCGCCGTCATGGGCCGTATCTATGGCATAGCCCTCCTCTTTAAGCCCGCGTTTTATGAAATCTGCTATCTTCTTTTCATCTTCTATTACAAGTATTCTCATGACGACTTTCCGCTTTTTAGTTTATTTCTTCTCCAGCAGAGCATTAACCTTGCCTATGAATGCGGTAACCGCTTCCCGGGCCGTCTTCTTCCCGTTAAATAGCAGGTCCAGCTCCGAGTTGATATACATCTCCCTCGCCTCTCTCCAGGCCGGATGGAACGGGTCGTAGACCACATATTTCATAGCGTCGTTCAGCATCTTCTTGTTTTTCGGGGGGTTGTTATCGCCTACCCAATGCGGCCCTTCGGCTATTTCCTTTCTCGCCGGCTGGGCCAACCCTGTATCGGCGAGCATCATCTGGGCGTCCTTTGAGGTAAGCGCCTTTAAGACCTTATAGGCCTCTTGAGGGTATTTGGTGTCCTTCAATATGCA
>JAQUSE010000205.1 GCA_028715235.1 Candidatus Omnitrophota bacterium
GTGATAAAATATGCGTCTTTCTGCTCTTCATCTTACTCCGCCTTCTTGGCAATTAAGTCAAATAAATCTTTATCTTCAACGCTAAGTTTACCATATTCTTCTTTAGCAATCAAGCGGGGATTTGCGGTCGAATTATCGAATAAATTCCAAGTATCGAGCAGAGGTTTATATAGGATTAAAAAGTTATTAATACTTCTATCGAAACGGCGGCGCACGTCTTCATCCGCAACGTTATGGCCGCCCCGCGCCACACGCTCTTTTATACGCGCCAACGCAAGTTCTTTGCTTGGAATCCATAGAAAAAAAAGATGTATTGCATAACCTTTCTCTTTCAACTCTTTTAAAAATATAGCATGCCTTTTCCCGGCAAGCGTAGTTTCGAACGCAAACTCAACATTTTTGTCAGCAAGCTTGTGAATCTGCTCAAGCAAGAGTTTTCCGGCTTTGATAGCGACAACATACGGAGAAAACGGAGACAGGCCTTGCGCTATAAGGTCGGCGTTGACAAAATTTGAGCAATGAGCGTATTTGGGAAGAAACTCTCGCGCAAAAGTCGTCTTCCCTGAGCCATTCGGACCGGCAATTACATACACATTTTGCTTTGCCATAAACTAAATTATAGCCCAAATAAAAGTCCCCTACAAGCAAAATGCCCATTGTTAATGACTTTATTTTACTTGCCCAGATACAGGCATTCCACTTTCTTCCTGGCCCACGGGGTCCGTCTCAGGAACTTCAGGCTGGACTTGATGCTGGGGTCTTTCGCGAAGCAATTTAACCTGATCCTCCGGGACAGGTCTTCCCACCCGTACTTTTCAACCAGGTGCGTAAGGATCATCTCGAGGGTAACGCCGTGAAGAGGGTCTTTGTGTTTATTATCGATCATAACCTATTATGGTAATCGGTGCCAGGCACCGAGGTGCCTAAACTCTTCCTTTATTTTGGAATGGGCGAGGAGTTCTTATTAATCATATGCAAGGACAAAGTAGCTACACATATCCAAAAGATTAAGTCCAAACCTCTTAAAATCAAAATATTATATGGGAATAATGCCCGTAAGGAATGAATGATACTTTTCCCGCCACAAATCAAAAATATTTTGGACATAATAAGCATATCACACAAACTAAAAAACAAAACCCTACGCAAGTATTTTACTCACATAGGGTTATGTTTAAGTGAACATGTCTTTCGCCCAACCTTATCTAACCCATCCAACTTTTCGATGAGATTGTACACAATCTCTCAGATACATGTTGATTAAAATCTGATAAGGCACGTCCATCTCATCTGCCAGATGCTTAAAATATGCTATAACATCGGAGCTAATCCGCATCGTTACGGGCTTCTTTAGCTTTGACGCATACGGATTGCGTTTACCATGCAATTCGGAAAAATCATATTCTGCTCTCATATTTTACCCCTTTCGATAATTATCAGCCTCATGGCGAGTCGCTTTTCTAGCTGAAATTATCCTTATAGTATTTACTTTTCTTGTACAATAACACACAACCACCTTACGTAACTTAAAGCTAAAACCCAAAATTATGAACCTGTCTTCGTCTTCTGAGTGATCCGGGTCAAAATATTCTATGGCATTTTCATCATAGAAAACGGTTTGCGCCTCTTCAAAAGAAACGCCATGCTTTCTTTTGTTAAGTAATGCTTTTGAATTATCCCAACTAAAATGAATATCATTCATATGTACAATATAAATATACCATAAATATGGATGAATGCAAGTGTTTTTTAAATATTTTTACTACAACGAGGACTCGGCCATCCGGCCGCTGAGATAAAAAATACTATTTGAAAATAGCGTTCTGCTGTGGTAAAATTCATCCACAGTATCGCTTATTTTACACTCCCGTGTAGCTCAGTCGGTAGAGCACGTGGCTGTTAACCACGGTGTCCCTGGTTCGAGTCCAGGCGCGGGAGCCAAAATAAAAATGCCTTCAGTCTAACTGAGGGCATTTTTTATTTTGATCCTGAGGAGGCTGTGATATACCTATATGCCGACGAAGGACCTTTCTATAAAAACCGCCTCCGGCGGCCGGATGGTCGAGGCCTCCCGGCGGCCTTTGTTTTTAAGCTTGCGGAGATTTTCCAACCAGGTTATAATACTTAAAACTACGGAGGCAGACCATAAATAAACTGACAGCGCTTAAGATAACGAACGTATTGTTACTTCTTTCGTTCATTACACAGGCTGTCACTGGCCTGATCTTCTTTTTCGGCATAGATGTACCTAATAAGCATGCCCTGTTGGAACTGCACGAATATAACGGCCTCCTAATGGCCGCCCTGGTCGTCATCCACGTGACCCTTAACTGGGGTTGGATAAAGGCAAACATCCTTAAGAAACGAGGTTGAAAAGCCGCCTCTCCCCCTACACCTCCCCCCAAATTTTTCTTGATTTAACCGCTGTAATGTAGTATCATTTTCATCCTATCTTGTTTCTATTCTAAAGACACCATATAATAACAGGAGAAGAGAAATGCCCAGACCAAGTTCCAGTATTATGCGCCGCACCGTATTCTTCGCTGCGGCTGTTATTATGCTTATTTCGGCCACTTCCATTTTTTCAGCGGACACAGCCAAAGACAGCCAGACTTTCAGCATCCTTGAAGCGCGCGAAAAAGGCTCTTTCAATATGGGCCCGGCTGTCGGAGACGTGATGGACGTTACCGACGACTCCCTCAAAAAAGAGGTGATAAAGTTCGATTATACGTTATTCAGCGGCTCCATCATAGGCGTCTGGACCAAGAGTTTCCCGCCTGAACTGGACCTGAACACAGCCGACGCCGTAAGGGTAAGCGTTAAGGTCCCGACGAAAGAGCAGCTCGAACAGGTCTCGGTAAAGCTGGAGATAAAAGGCAACAGGGGCATGCAGAGCGTCCCCATCCAGTTGAAATACGGCTGGAATACGATCCGCGAAGCTATAAGCTGGGGCACGATCGGCGACCTGAGAGAGGTCGTATTTGTCGTAAGCCCTATAAAGGTAGTCCCTGCGGCCGGCAACCCGATGTGGTTCAATCCTGTCGAGTCTAATGCCTCGGCCGGTAAGGAAGTCGAAGGAGTGCTCTATTTCGACCTCGACTTCTACAGGCTTACCTTCCTCCAGAAATACCTCGCGTTCGTCAAGTTCAGGCTCGTCATCGTAATGGCGCTCATCCTGGGCCTGATAGCCTATTTAGCCGGCCTGCTATTCAAGCGCAAGCGCGATGAGAAGCTGCACAGGCCGCTGGGCGGAATAGCCAGGGATATCCTGTACGGCTTCGTCACCGTCCTGATCATCGGCATTGCGCTGCAGATACGCCACATGGGATCGATCAACGGCTTGGATCACGGCATGGGTATAGGTTTCTTGGTCGTGGGGCTTTTGGGTGTAGTAACGGCAGGCCTTTTAAAAGCCGGGCTCACGGGAAAGCACCTCACCCCTTTTGAAGTCTTCCTGAACGCCATTATCACCGGTTTCCTGGCGGCATCCACAAGCAGGCAGGAGCTTCTGCAGTCCCCTTCAGGCTGGATACAGCTCCTGATGCTGAACAATACGATCTCGATGCTCACCTTCCTCATATATAATTTTGCCAATGCGCGGTCGCTCGCGAAAACGGAAAAACACCTCAAACCCATCATATGCGCGCTTATCGTAGGCACCCCCTACCTTTTCAACTGGATATTGCTGCTCGAGAATACGACCATAGTGCAGACGCTCGGCGCATTGATAACGGCAGG
>JAQUSE010000206.1 GCA_028715235.1 Candidatus Omnitrophota bacterium
ATTTTCTACGCTGGGAACCGTTATTACGCCGGCCTGGCTGACCGCTATAAGGCCCCTTTCCACAAATTGTTTCCTCTCGTGTGCTGTGATATGCGTATAGAAATGGGAGGCGATATCCTCCGCCACGCCGGGCTCCGCGATGCCGCTGTTTCTTATCTGGTCCGCGAGCCGCAATATCCTGCGCATACCTTCAGTGGACTTTATGTCGATCTTTTTCGTCTCCTTATCTACCTCAATAAGCTTAGCGTCCTTGGCGGCCCATTTGTTGCGATGAGTGTTATTGGTATAAAGATGCGCTGCCAGGCCGCGTGCCGTATTGATATCTATCGGGCAATCGGACTGTTCCAGGGCTTTTATCTGCGAGGCGAGGATCCCTATATTGTTAAGCAGGGCCTGGCTCACAGATGGGCCGGGTTGTAGGCCTCCCAGGGCTATCAACGCCGGGAGATCTCCCTTGACCTCGTCGAACGACGCCACATGGCTTGAGCCGAAGTCGTCCCCATGCGTAAGGACCTGCACCAGGGTCTTGCCCCGGTAATGCGTTTCGGCCTTCGGATCGGCGTTAAACCTCTGGTCGATGCAGTCGCGCATCCACATCGGTATCACCTTAAGGGACGCGTTGACTATATCCCCGGGAGCTACGAGTTTCACGCGGAAAAGTTTCATGAAAAGGGCTTTAAGATTTCTGGTGGAGCCTCCGTCGTCATCCGTGGAGAGAAGCGACTGGACCCATACCATGGGATTCAGCATATGGAGCACATCCAACAGGGCCTGGGTGCTGTTCCCGCCGGCAAGAGTAACTACGCTTGGCGCCTCCTCTACTCTTCTGAGGTCGTTAAGATCACTTGACTGATCTTTCAATTCGGGAGTGTTCAGAAGATGTATCTTGCCAAGGACTCCCTGAGTGCCTGTATAGAGGTCTTTCAGGCTTTCCGGATAAACTCTTTTCTGCGAATAATCAGCCGCACCCGATTGAGAATATGCTTTCCACATAGAGTTTCTTATGCTATCGGATACGGATGGCTGGGCGGGATCTATGACCCTGTGTCTCAATAATACGGCCCGGCATATCTCTCTTATCGCCATGGCATAGGAGTATTTCAGAGCCCCGTAACACTCGTCGTTCTCGTACAAGGATATGAGGACATCTAAACCGCTTACAGCTTTATATCCCGACTTCGCCAGAGCTCCCGCTATACTCTCCTTCAGCCTGTAAGTAACGCCATCATCCATCAGCAGGTTTACACATGCCTCTATAACGGCCATCGGCTTCGATGAGTGGTCTATTATCGAATATATTTCATCGGAAAAAGGAACTGCGGAAACTTTGCCGTCACTTGTGATGACCTTCGATAATATGTCCCTCTTCGCGTTGGCCTGTATTGCGGCGTAGCGGACAAGGTCGGCCGATAACCCCAGGTTCAGGACGGGATTCGACGACGGTGATGTCATGAAATTCTGTCTCTCTGGGACATATCCCGAATCACCCGGATGTTTAGCGAACCTCGCTGTAGCATCCAGCGCGGCCATGACCCGGCCCTGCGGATATTCGGCGCTCGCCGGGTCGCTTATATTTGAGAATATCCCGAGGGCGTTAGCGGCTCTCGTCCTGGCCCAGTAGAAACCTTCTGCGGAGCTATTCATGCCCATGGCCGCGGCCATCGCCCTGATAAATCTCTTTTCCCGGTCCGTACAGCTTTGGACCGCTGCGGCATCAGTAATTACAGGTTCGTCGAATTTTACCGCGGGCGCAGCGGGAGAGTCATAATATGCTCCGACCATCCCCGGATTTTCATCGGCCAATCTTTTCCTGACAAGCCTCCTTGCGCAATAGTAGGAGGTCATATGCTTTTCATATTTCATGTCGTGAGCCAAAGTCGCCAGGTATTTTTTCTGCTGTTTCAGGAAGGTCTCAGCCATTTCCCCGGATATTTCCGGTACAGGATTTGCTTCATCAAGGAATGCCGCCGCCGCCGCAAAAGCCTTCCTCTTTGTGACGTTGTCTTCCATTACGTCGATAAGAGTATCCCGTATCGATTCCAGGACGGCCTGTTCGTCCTCTTCGGAAAGCTCCATCCCCGGAACGACGCTCTTTTCGCCGCCTTCTCTGAACATCTCGGTAAATTGCTCTACGGAAAGACCGTTCAGGCACGTAAGGGACCTTTCATCCAGGCCGGATTTTTTCGTATTAACGAGCCAATCGTATAAGGCCTTGGCTTTGTCCGGATCCGCAGGGACTTCCTGGTGCTTGCTCACTTTTATCTTGGCCCTTATCCTCTCCCGTATATGGATCTTCGCCACATACGCCGCGCCTATATCGCGCAGGGCGTCTATCAACATAGCCGTACGCTCTATCTCCAGCCTGGTCTCATCTTCTTTTTGGGCCATCAATGTCTTGGCGACAGCCGCGACCGCCTGCAGGGCCTGCCTGGCATTACGCTTTGCGCTTACCTCTCTCCATAGCGGCGCGGTCTGCTCTGCCTTTTCCGATGTAAGGCGAGTCATCATCTCCATATCATATTCATCCGTGGCTCTTTCGATCTCGGCGTCATAGTGTGTCGAAACGGCGTCGAGCTTCTTTTTGGCCTGGTTCATTTCGCTCTCGTTCTTCAGCCAGGCCTCTTCTTTCTTCCTGGCGTCCTCCCTGGCTTCATCTACTCCTGTTGTAGCGTCGGTCTCCATTCTTCTTACCAACCTACCGACAAGCTTGTCTGTAACCTTCTTCGGGACGAGCGCAAGCATACCGAGCATATTGGCCGCCTGGCTGGATACGGCATAGTCGGGGTTGTCCAGGGTTTTATATAATACCTCTATCGCCCGGGCTTTCGCTGCCGGATTCCTATTGAACCATTCCACGAGATCGGTCTTAAATCTTATCGAAGAGCGCATTATCGGCAGCGTCTCGTCGTTCAGGAAACACTTCACATCTATCGCGCCATCGGCGGCCGCCAGGCAGTCCCTTATTTCGGCCGGATATACCCCCTCCCTCTGTCCATAGGCGATGATATTGTTGAAAAGGGTTTCCGACGGGCCGGTACCACGCAAAGTTTCTAGCTCGCTTATCTTTTCGGCCTTGATGCCGTAACCGTCTTTTAGTTTCTTTATCAGGGTATTAAATTTGGTAATATCGGGATAGGCTTTTATTAAGACACTGTAAAATGCCTTGGCGTCTATGCTCTGGTCGGCGAATATCGCGGCGAGGTAGTCTGCCTGGCTCGTTAGGGGCAGCCTGTAGAAGCAGGATGCTTTTTCATAATCGGTGATAAGTTCAAGTAGCGCCTTTTCGCCGATAGTAGGAGGCCCCCTAGGGTCAGCCTGCCTCGCATAATGGCGGAACTCTTCGTGGAATTCGAGCGTGACGAGCGGCCGTGAGATCAGGCCGTCATAGTCTATCGTTATTACGCCGCCGTCCAGATCCGCCAGCCGCGGATTGCCCATTACAAGCTTTACTTTGGGCTGCAGTGTCAACTCCCGCGCCTCTTCCATATTAACCGCCGGTGTCGAGAATATATTTATAAACTGCGCCATATCCCGCAAACCGGTATGCGCATCGAGGGGCGCTATCATGCCCAGCGCGCGCTTTGGGCTTTCACCTAATTCTGTGGCCGGATTCATGAGCATCTCAAAAATGGCTTCAGCGCTATCCGCGTCGACAACGCCTGTAGGATAGACTTGTGTTATGACACGCCTTATTTCTCTTACATCCTCGGTTATGACCAGA
>JAQUSE010000207.1 GCA_028715235.1 Candidatus Omnitrophota bacterium
GAATGCGGCACGCAGGAATTGTACGCCCTGGCAAGCCTCGTGATCGAGTCGAGCAGGATCACCACATCTTTCCTGGCTTCGACGAGACGCTTTGCCTTCTCCAGCACTATCTCAGCGACCTGGATGTGCCGTTCCGACGGTTCGTCGAATGTCGAACTTATTACCTCGCCCTTCACCGAGCGCTGCATGTCCGTGACTTCCTCGGGACGCTCATCTATAAGAAGGACTATGAGCACGGCCTCCGGATAGTTCGTAGTTATCGAGTTAGCGAACTTCTGCAGGAGCACCGTCTTTCCGCTGTACGGCGGAGCGACTATCATGCCGCGCTGTCCTTTCCCGACGGGCGCCAGGAGGTCCATTATCCTCATCGAAACTTCTTTTGGGTTGCATTCAAGCAGGAACCGTTCATTCGGGTAGAGCGGGGTCAGGTTGTCGAACAATGTCTTCCCCTGCGTGTCATCCGGATTCCCGAAATTTACAGCCTCGACCTTCAATAAGGCGAAATACCTTTCGCCTTCCTTAGGCGGCCTTATCTGCCCGCTTACGGTGTCGCCCGTTCTCAGGTTAAACTTGCGTATCTGCGACGGCGACACATATATGTCGTCGGGTCCCGGGAGATAGTTGTAGTCCGGGCTGCGCAAAAATCCGAACCCGTCCGGCAATATCTCCAGCACGCCCTCGCCGAAGATCAGGCCTTCCTTCTCGGTCTTCGCCTGCAGTATCTTGAATATCAGGTCCTGTTTCTTAAGGCCGCTGGCGCCGATCACATTCAGGTCCTTCGCAAGCTTTGTCAGCTCCGCTATGCTCATGGTCTTAAGTTCGGCTATCTCCATAACATCCTCCATATTTCGAGTACCTGTCTTCTTGTCTTTGACTTCAATCCCTGATTGTCTATCACGAAGTCCGCCATTTTTAATTTCTTCTTTAACGGTATCTGTCTTTTTATCCTTTTTAATACGTCCTCCTTTTTGATGCGAAATTTCTTTACGCATCTTGCTATCTGTCTTTGTCTTGAACATTTTACGACTATCAGCTTATCTATAAGGTCGATGAGCCCCGCCTCGACCAGGAGCGGCGCGTCTACTACTATAATATCATGACCTGACGCGCGGTTAATCTCTCTCTTTATTTCCCGGATTACTTCAGGATGCATTATCCTGTTAAGCCTCTCCAGACATTTCCCGTCCTTAAAAACTATCGTTCCAAGTTTCCGCCTGTCGATCTCACCGCTCTTTGAAAGCGCCGAGACCCCGAAAAGAGCCTCTATCCTCTTATGCGCCGGAGAGCCCTTCCTCATGACACGGTGCGCGATGATATCCGCATCGACGACCTTCGCGCCCAGCGAAGCGAATATCGAGGCGACGAATGTCTTGCCGGTACCGAAACTGCCTGTTATCCCTATTATCATCGCGGTCCCAACATCCTGTCGTACAGCCTTATATACTCCGCGGCCGATTTCTCCCATGAAAAATCGAGTCCCATCACCTTGCTGACGAGCTTCGACCACATATTTTTGTTCCTGTACAAGTTAAGCGCCCTCTTTATAGCGGCGAATAAGAGGTCCGCCCTGTATTCCTCGAACGTGAACCCGTTGCCGTCAAGGGTTTTAGGGTCGAATTCGGTGACGCTGTCTTTAAGCCCCCCTGTCTGTCTGACTATGGGGATAGTTCCGAATTTGAAGCTTATCATCTGGCTCAGGCCGCACGGCTCGTATCTTGACGGTATGAGGAAAACGTCCGATGCCGCGTATATCTTTTGTGCCAGCACCGCGTCGAATTTAAGGTTAATGGAGGTGTTCTTACTATGCGCCTTGGCCATCTTCTCGAATAGAAGATGATATTTATTCTCGCCCGTGCCCAGCACAACGAACTGCACTTTCATATTTAACAGTTCGCTGATGATCTTCGCTATGAGGTCCAGGCCTTTCTGGTCGGCAAGTCGCGATATGAGGCCTATCATAGGGATGTCTTGGTCTACCTTCAGCCTCAATTCCTTCTGCAGCGCTTCTTTGTTAACGTATTTATCGTTTGATGTCTCGGCCGAATATTTTTTTGATATCCCGGCGTCCTTCTCAGGGTTCCAGATATCGTAATCGATCCCGTTAAGGATACCGGATAAGACATTGTTGCGCGTCTTTAACACGCCTTCGAGGCCGCAGCCGAACTCCCTGGTAAGTATCTCCCTGGCGTAAGTCGGGCTCACCGTGTTTATAGCGTCGGAATATACCAGCCCCGCCTTCATCAAGTTGACCTTGTCGTAAAACTCAAAGTATTCTATACTGAAGAGCACCCAATCCAGCCCCGTCTTAGGGAACTCCTCTTTTGGGAACAGGCCCTGATATGCCATGTTGTGGATAGTGAAGAGCGCCCTGGTATTGAAAAAGAACGGGTCGTATTTGTATATGGTATTAAGATAGACCGGGACCAATGCCGTCTGCCAGTCATTGCAGTGGATTATATCCGGTTGGAAATTCTCGCGTTTGCAGCGCTCCAATATCTCCCTGGAAAAGAAAGCGAACCTGTCGAGGTTGTCCTCGTAATCTCCGAATTTGTCGCCGTACAGCTCTTTCCTGTCAAAGTATTCTTCATTCGCGACAAAATAGACTTTTACGTTCTTACCCATCGTAGCTTCATCGGCTTTGCATTTTATGAGTCCGTATTTGGGCATTATCACCCGCACGTCTACACCCTTTTTTTCCAACGCGATAGGAAGGCTTCCGGCGACATCCGCCAATCCGCCCGTTTTCGCGAAAGGCACGACCTCGCTTGAGGCAAATAGTATTTTGAGTCGTTCCATGGAATCTCCGAATGATAGTTGTAAGCCGTAAGTTTTAAGCTGTAAGTTAAAAATTGAGTTTCACAATCTTACAACTTACGACTTATAACTTACAACTCACTTATACTCTTCCAACTCCAGCCAATTCTTTCCCACTTCTATATGAACTTCGATAGGCACCTTCAGCGTTATGATATTCTCCATGCTCTCTTTCAGTATCTTATATGCCTTCTCGCGCTCTTTCCTGGGCACATCCAGGACCAGTTCATCATGAACCTGCAGTGTCATTTTCGATCCCAGTCCTTCTTTTATAAGCTTTTCATTCACCGCTATCATCGCGACTTTTATGATATCGGCCGCGGACCCCTGGATCGGCGTATTTACAGCCGTTCTCTCGGCAAACTGCCTTATGCGAACGTCAGGGCTGTTTATCTCTGGTATATGCCGCTGTCTTCCCAGGAGCGTGGTAACAAAACCCTTTTCCCTCGCCTCCGCGATCAGGCCTTCGAGATATTGCCGCACATCGGGATATCTTTCAAAATACGCGTCTATGAAGTTCTTCGCCTTATCTACGTCTATCTTCAGGCTCTGCGACAGGCCGTACGGGCTCATCCCGTATATTATCCCGAAATTGACGGTCTTTGCCATGTTCCGCATCTCTTTCGTAACGTCCTTCTCATCCACCCCGAACACGAGCGCCGCGGTAAAGGCATGGATATCTTCCCCCTCTTTAAACGCATTTATCAGGTTCTTATCTCCGGAGAGGTGCGCCAGTATCCTAAGTTCGATCTGCGAATAGTCGGCAGAAAGAAGCACGTTCTCTTTAGACGACGGAATAAAGGCTTTGCGTATCTTCCTGCCCTCCTCCGTCTTTATCGGAATATTCTGGAGGTTGGGCCCGCTCGACGAAAGCCTGCCTGTAGCCGTAAC
>JAQUSE010000208.1 GCA_028715235.1 Candidatus Omnitrophota bacterium
GCTTTTATTTCCGCCGGTTTCAAAAATATCATGTGGCACGGGCTGAAGGTATCTCAAGAGGGCCTCGATAAATTCGGATCCCGATTCTGGGAGCCATACCTGAAGCAGCCGGGAGTGGTCATTTTTGAATGCGGCGGATAATATGAAGCACAGATTAAATCCTGAATATATGAAGCTGGCGGTTAAGGCGGCCCAAAAAAGCATCAAGACTTTGGGCGGAGGCCCTTTCGGCGCCTGCGTAGTCAAGTCCGGTAAAGTGGTGGCTGTCGCCGGGAACACTGTATTTAAGGAAGACGCTACCTGCCATGCGGAAGTCAATGCCATAAGGATAGCCTCGAAGAAGCTTAAGTCATACGATCTTTCGGGATGTGTCATGTATACCACTACAGAGCCGTGCCCGATGTGTTTCAGCGCCATACACTGGTCCGGGATAGGCCTCGTCATATTCGGCTCCAGGATAGCCGACGCGGCAAAGGCCGGGTTTAACGAGCTTTCCATATCCGCGAAAAAGATGAAAAAAGAGGGCGGGAGCAGAGTTAAAATATGCCCGGGTTTTCTTGCAAAGGATTGCGGGAAACTGTATAAAGAATGGGAAGCCCTGGAAAAAGGGAGGGCCGGCCTGATAGACCATAAATCTCCTTATTTCAAGTAAAATGCCGACAGCAAAACTGAATAATATATTCCTATATTACGAGATCTACGGCAAGGACCATCCGCTATTATTGATATCGGGCGTTAACTCGGATAACGCGAGCTGGTCCGGTGTGCGCGGAAAGCTGGCGAAGCATTTCCGCGTCATAACATTCGATAATCGCGCCTCCGGCAGGAGCGATGACCCTGGTAAAAAATTCACGATTCGCGACATGGCCGATGACGCGATAGGTCTCCTTGACCATTTGCGGATAAAGAAATGCCATTGTATTGGCCATTCGATGGGCGGTTACATCGCCCAGGAACTGGCTATAAATTATCCGGAGCGCGTCGAAAAACTTGTGCTCGAAGCCACCGCCCCTGTCTCATCGGCCCGCAATAATATGTTATTGAACGATTTTTTAAACCGCTTCGAAAAAGACCGCGATAACGAAGCGTTGATGCGGTCGTGGGCATACTGGTCGTTCTCTCCGAAAACATTCGAACGTAAAAGTTATATAGCGGCATTCGTAAAATATGCGTCGGCTTATCCGTATTCGCAATCGGCCGAAGGGTTCAAAAGTCAGATAGGAGCCGTCGCTTTATTTGACGCGCGCGCCAGGATAAAAAATATTAAAGCCGGGACGCTTGTTGTTATCGGAAGCGACGACATACTCATTTACCCGGCAGAATCGATGAAGCTTGTAAAGGGTGTCAAAGGCAGCGTCCTTGAGAAAATAAAGGACGCCGGCCATTGCGCGCATGTTGAAAAACCCGATCTATTTGCGTCTGTGGTTACGCGATTCTTAAAAAAGTAGTTATTATAACAAGAATAATAGGGACAGCGACCATTTTTCACAAAATAAATAGTCGCTAACCCATTTTTGCAATGGTTATGACGCCGCGATGTACGATATGGGGATGTAATAGGTAGTTGCAAAAAATTCGATACGAGATAGATCCTTACAACAGGCTGGTTCTCGACGCTCCCTCAGCGAAAAGCGACCTGCAGAAATTCCGGCAGGTTCTGGACGGCCGGTTCAAGATCGGCCGGAACAACAACCTCTCCTACCATATAAAGGCGCCGCTCGCCTGGCGCGGATGCCTGCCCAACCAGGTCACGCTGAAAGGCGAATGGTCGCTCTCGGACAGCCACGAACTGCGGCTTACCCTGGACAAGTCGTCCAGGGAGACGTTCGGCGACCGGATAACTTTGAAAGGGGACATTTCGGATGTGAGCGATAATTCCATCACATTCGCCGTCGCTGCGACATCGAAGGACGGCAAACAATCGGCTTATAACGTAAGCCTGATCGGATCATGGAAGGCGGATGAAAATAACCGCCTTACTTTTTATGTAAAGAAGGAAGGCGCCCGGCGCGATATCCTGACCTTCGGCGGCGTGTGGGAAGTAAATAAAAACCACGAGCTGATATATAAGTATGAGAAGGCCTCTCTCATAAAAAAGAAGAGACAGGCCCATACGTTGACGTTCAAGGGGCATTGGGACATAAGGGATGCGCTGCGCCTGTCGTATGCCCTGGGCGGCGCGACGGATTCGACGTTCAATTTCAAGGCGAGCGCCGGTATGTTCAAGGAAGGCACGATCCGTTACGAGATAGGGATAGGCCTGGACGCCTGCCCGGATCCCGTAAGGCGGGTTGTTACGCTGTCCGGCAAATGGAATTTAAAGAAAGACGTGGGCCTCGTCTTCGAAATGGGATTTGGAAATAAGAGAAGACGTGCTATAATATTTGGTGCCGACGCGAGGATTACCGGTAAAGATACGGTATCGTTCAGGCTCAGGAACGCAGCGGATAATAAGGACCTCGGGGTTGAGTTGAAGCTGTCCCATAAGATATTAAAAGGCGACGGAGAGATCTTCTTTCGGGCGCTCGCTTCGCGGCCCGAATCTGCCGTTTACGCCGGCGCCGCGTGGAGATGGTGACAGGATAAAAATATTACAAATACCGCTTGACAGAAAACCGGTCAGATGGTATATTTTTTTACAGGATTTATGTAAACGATTACATTTTAAAAGAGAGGTGACGGCGATGGGCCCGGGAAAGAGCAAGATCAGCCGGATAGTCAAGGCCACAGGTTTTTCTATAGCCACCGTATCCAGGGCATTGAACGAGGGCACGGCGTCTATGGTCAAGCCGCAGACGCGGGACAGGATAATGCGCGCCGCGGAGAAGTTCGACTACATACCCGACAGGGCGGCCAGGTCGCTAAGGAAACAGCATGCGGACACGTTCGGGTTCCTTATAAACTTCGAGATGGATACGATAAGCGGCTACGTGCATGAAGTCCTGGACGGCATCATGGCCGGATTGAAAGGCACCGGGTTCGATCTCAAGATAATTTCGACCAACCACCACAATACTATCGACGGGATAATACGGACGCACGGATTGGACGGCCTCATACTGCCTCACGGCTTTGGCCACGTATTCCGCGATATGGCCTCGGAGAGCGAGAAGCACAAGCATAAGCCGTGGCCGGTCGTCGTCATAAACGACTACCATCCGAAATTCCGCGTGAACCAGTTATACGGCGACAATGAACACGCTGCCCGGTATATGGCCGACTACCTGATCGGCAGGGGATTTAAGAAATTCTTTCTTGTCGGATGCGGCGACGATTCCCCCGACGCGACCGCGAGAAAAAAAGGTTTCCTGGACGCGCTTAATGAGGCTGAGATACGTTTTGACCCGGCGCAGGACGCCGCTAACGGTTATTTTCAGGAGATAGGCGGCTACAAGGCCGCGATCAACCTTTTCAGTAAACGGCCCGACTATCGCGGCGTCGTCTTCTGCGTGAACGACGCGATGGCATTCGGCGTATTACGCGCTGTAGGCGAGGTGGGCCTTAGATGCCCTCAGGAGGTCGTGGTAACGGGCTTTGACGGGATAGCGGCAGGTGAGTTCTCAAACCCCTCCCTTACGACGATAAAGTTCGAGTTATATGAAATGGGAAAAGCCGCGGTCGGGATGCTGAAGGATATAGTTTCCGGCAGCCAGAAGAAGGTCGTAAAGCGTAAATTCCCTTTCAGGCTTATAGAACGGCGTTCA
>JAQUSE010000209.1 GCA_028715235.1 Candidatus Omnitrophota bacterium
GCCCTCCTCTTCACTGAAAATTACAGCCCCTGCCGAAAATTCTTTTTCCATACTACCCCCCTGAAAAATAATACTGCGCTATTATATCACCCTGACAAGCGGCGGAACAAAGCATTTTTCTTTATTGGGAAAAGTGTTCCATTTTATTTTACGTACGCGCAACCGGGGATACGGAATCCCCGCGCGATGTTATCCCTTATCGGGACGCAGGTGAAACCTCTGCCTGAAACCGTTCTTTGCGGGCCGAGCCGGTTATCATAAACACGACAGGCGTATCTGCCCGACTCTTCCTTTATGAGGTTCGCGCAAGGGTCGTTGCTTGCGCCGCAGCACTCCCCGCAGCGTTTACAGAGCGATTCATTCCGCGCGGTCTGCTTTTCCAGACATTCTTTATACGACAGCTCGTCCATGTCCCATATTTTAAGATGTGAAATAACGCATGTCAAGCTGCAAGCTGCTAATATTCTTCTTGCCCACAGCGCGTAAATAGCATATAATACACGTGTTATGAAGAAAAACCTCGCTTCGATAATAACCATAGCCCTTGTCATTATCGCTATCCTCTTCCTTAAAGACTTCTTTTCCCGGACCGGAGAGATAGGCCTCTCTCAGATGAATAAGACATTCGTCGTCAAGGGCGACGTAAAGATCAAGAAAGCGGAACAGGATACCGGCTGGCAGGAGATGAACACCTCCGTCATATTGAGGAAGGGAGACGTCATCGAGACAGGGAAAGATTCGTCGGTCGATATACTCATGGGCGAGAACGCCAATAAAGCCATAAAGATCAAAGAGAAGAGCCGCATAGAATTCGAAGGCATAAACCCCACCTCCCTTAACTGCTCTAACGGGAAAGTGCTCGTCACCCTGAAAAAGCTGGAACCCAGATCATCATTCGTCGTAAAGACGCCTGTCGGGATATGCGGAGCGAGGTCGACGGCATGGTCGGTAGAAGCCGTTCCGGGCAGCGCCGCTATATGCGTATTCGAGCATAATGTCTTCGCGTACGGCGCGGACCGGGCCGGGAAGCGGCGCGGGGAACAGTTCACGATCGAAGAGAACAGGAGGAAGGTGCTGACGGAGGACGGGAAGATAAGCGAGCCGATGGATATCGGCGAAGCGGATAACATATACTGGAAGCGCTGGAATAAGAACGTCTCATATCTGCGGGAAGGCAAAATACTGATAAACGATTTCGACAGGAAAGAGTATTTCAATAACATCGACGGCGAGTTCGGCGTATGGAACGTCTTCTACGGCGACCCTAACCAGAGCTGCCGCGATGAGTTGGTGGAATCGGACAGGCCGGAAGACGCGGGATACATAGAAAAATTGTCTTACGATGTCGACTCGCAATTCGCCGCGTATAACGGGTTCTTTACTAAATTGTTGAATATCGACATCTCTAATTACAAATATCTCGTCTTCTATATCAAAGGCGACACCGCGGCGGGATTCACGACGTCGCTTAAGATCGAATTAAAGAACTCAAAGCAGACCGGCAAGACCTCCCTGGACGGCATCACCGGCGAATGGAAGAGGATGGTCATCCCGATCGAGAGTTTCGGTGGCATCAACGATTTTAAGGCTGTGACGGAATTGGTAATAGTATTCGCGGATATCGAGGTGAGCAGGAAAGTAGGCGTTATCTACATCGACGATATCTATTTCTCAAAGACGAAACCCGCCGACAAACCGTAATAATATCATATAAGCGACAGCGCTATCATAAGGACGGTGCTCAGGATCTGGCCGCCGACCACTATCGCGTTCTTTTTGATATTCCTGCGCTTCATCTCGCTGGCGATCGAACACACAGCTGTAAGATATACTATCCTCTCGGCGTTCTGCTTCTCCGAAAGCTCGCTTGCCGAATCCATGTAATAAGGGTCTGTCTTCGGCAGGAGGGCGTCGTACAATTTTATCAGGTCATCCTCTCCCCAGGCGGAGAGATTGGCCTTTTCATACTTCACTTCGAATATGCCGGAATTCTTCAGGTATTGCGATCTTCTCTTGCCCAGGAGCTCCAGATATTCCTCGAGCGCCAGGTTGCGCGCTATGACATCTTCCCATGTATCATGTTTGACGTTATATATGAGGGCGACTACTTTGAGCGCCTTTTCGTCGTCGAGCTCTTTGAAATCCTTGAATTCCTTGCCCTCCACCTTGAAATCACTGGGATATCGCATGGTGGCGCATCCCGACAGCGCGACGCTTAACGAGACAAGCAAAGCCGTTAATCTTATATAGCCCGCCTCCATATTTATACCTGTTTAAAGTTTATATACATCCGGCCTGCGGTCCCGGAATACCTTCATCTTGTTCCGGATCTCGTCGACTTTTCCTATGTCGATTGCGGCCGTAATAAGCTCTTCCTTTGCGGCGCTTGCTTCCGCCACCGTCTCGCCCCACGGGCCTATGATCGCGGAGTTGCCGCAGTATGCGATCCTCCCGTCTATGCCGAAATCCTCAACGCCGACCTGGTTGGCGGCGATCATGAATAGCTGATCCTCGATAGCCCGGGCCCGGATGAGAGTCTTCCAGTGGGCGAGTTTCGCGCGGGGGAACGCGGCAGGCAAAAATATCATCCTGGCGCCCTTCAGGGCGTAGGCCCTGAAGAGCTCCGGGAAACGGATGTCATAGCATATCGCCAGACCTGCCCTGGCCCATGGCGTATCTACTACGCTTAGAGAATTCCCGGGAGCTACATTCCTGTCTTCGCGGATCGCGCCGAAAAGGTGGATCTTGCGATACGTCCCGGCTATGTCACCGTCGGGATTGAACATCATCGAGGCGTTAGAGGCCTTGCCCTTAGCGTCGGGGGCAAGTATTGAACCGTTTATCCATATGCCGAAGCGCCTGGCCATATCCGCGATATTGCCCACAATTTCATCTGTTTCGCAAACCAGGCCTTTATTTGCGGCCCAGTCAAAACCTGTAGTCCACATCTCCGGGAAGCATATAATATCGCTCCCCTTCTTTTTCGCTTTAGCGACGAATGCCTCGGCTTTTTCCAGGTTCTTCCCGGGCCTCGCTACTGCGACCTTCATCTGCGCGATAGAAATTTTTAGTTTAGCCGCCACCTTTAATGTCCTTTTTTACGCCACTTTCCTGCCTAATGCCTCAGCCTTCTCGAGTATGGTCGGCTCCTTTGACTTGACCAGGCCTTCTCGATATCGGCTAATTCGCCGACGACGAGATCGGCGCGTTTCAAATATGCGGCGGGCAGGCTAGTCGATACGGCCACGCAATACATCCCCGCCCTCTTCGCCGATTCTACTCCGTAAGGCGCATTCTCTACTACAACGCATTCCTCCGGCGCTACCTTCAGCATACGGGCGGCTTTCAGGTACGGCTCGGGGGAGGGCTTCCCCCTCCTGACATGGTTCCCGGCCACGATACAGTCGAACATATTGCGTATGGCCGGCGGGAGGATCTTCTTCACGTGTGTATCGCTCGATCCAGTGACAAGCCCGATAAGGCATCCCTTCTTTTTAAGGGCCGCGAGGATCTTCTCCACATCCTTAAATATATATCTCCTGAAATATTTTTTGAATACGCGCTGTCGAACCTTGAATATATCCCTTAAGAGGCGCCTGGTGGGCCCGACGCCCGCCCTCTTCATGAAAAAACGGAGGGATTTTTCCCACTTTTCGCCTTCTTTCTCGTAGACGTCGAAACAGTTTACCCTTACG
>JAQUSE010000017.1 GCA_028715235.1 Candidatus Omnitrophota bacterium
GGGAAGATGTTATCAAGAAGAAGGCAACTTGCCGTAAAGATCGAGGCCGAGGAAGGCGTGGCCGAAGCTGTATCGGCCGATGACGCGAAGCTTCTTGTCTATGATCCGAAAGCGGGCTTTGACGTGGAAATGTTCGAGCGTAACCCCGCTCGCAAGTCCTTCTCGCCGTTAGGGAAGATCCCGGGCAAGCGTCCGGCGAATCTCTCTTATAGGCTCGAATTGAGGGGGTCGGGCTCGGCTACGGTATTGCCCGAATGGGCGAAGGTGTTCGGAGCCTGCGGCCTCGAAGCGGGTGAGCTTAAGTCAATGGGTATAGGCGCGGTTACCGGCGGGCCGTTTATTCATACGGAGTTTATTACCGGCGGAACTTCCGGGGCTACGGGAGTCGTTGTAATAAAGACGCCGAACGGATCACCTGTCATATATTTCGTTCCCGTTACGGGAGCGTTCCAGTTGGGCGAGACGATAACGGGTGTAAGTTCGGGAGCTACAAGCGTCATTTCGTCGGCTCCGGTAAGTGCGGGCTTCTGCTTGCATCCGGTCTCGGATGAGATACCGTCCGTGACTCAAGGGCTATATGAAGACGGGATGCGTAAGCTCATAAAAGGTTCGAGAGGCAAGGCCAAACTTAACTTTAAGTCGGGCGAACCGGTTATGGCGGACTTCGAGTTTCAGGGGGTGGAGGCGGGCGTTACGGACGAACCTTTGCTGGAAAGCATCGCTCACGAGATCGCGAAACCGCCGGTATTCTTAAACGCGCTCTTTTCGGTCGACGGCTTCTCGGCTAGGATAGAGGCGATGGATATTGACCTTGCCAATACCCTTGTTTCAAGAGACGACGTAAACGACGCGCGGGGGATACTTTCTTTTGCCATTACCGGAAGAAACTATCAGGGATCTTTTAACCCCGAGATGGTAAAGGCGATAGAGCATGACTTCCATTCAAAGATGTTTTCAGGCTCCGAGATGGCGGTCGATTTTACCGTGGGTTCGGTAGCCGGCAACAGGTTCCGTTTCTACATCCCGAGGGCCCAGTACGTAAAGGTCGAGGACGAGGAGCGAGACGGCCTGCAGCTCGCCAAGTGCTCGTTTTCGCTTAACGGATCGCTTGATCCGGGCGACGACGAACTAGCGATACTTATTCTTTAAACGAAAGGAGAATATTCATGCTTACGGGAATAAATATTTACGAGACAAAACCTTATAAATCAAAGCTCGATCAAGACAAAGAAAACCAAAGCGTATTTCATATCTGTCCGATCGACGCTCATCTCAGGGCCTACATAGACGATCAGACGACGAGCTTCGAGATAAGCTCCGACAACCCCAAGGATAAGGCGAAGGCAAGCGTCGCCGCGGCCAAGAGGAATATCTTATTCGTCAGGTTCGGCCTTAAGGGGTTGGAAGGGTATCTTGACCCGAGGGACAACAAACCCCTCAAGTTCGACACCGTTTCGACGCCCGTTAACGGCAAGAATTATAATGTCGTGACGGACGAGATCATTGCTGTCTTTCCGAAGGCTTTGATCGATGAGCTTGCCGATGTCATATCGGGCGAGAACTCTCTATCGGAGCAAGAGCGAAAAAACTGATTCTGGCGGTCTGGCTTACGAAGCTCGGTCTTGACTGCCGGATCTGCTCCGACGCTCAAAAAACGGAGCGGGGTTGCGTTAAAGATTCGCCGATCCCTGGCGCTTGGAAAATAGGAAACGATGAGTTTTCCAGATGCCCACGGGCCCTCGTAACGAAAAAGAGCTTCGAATACTTGAACGCTTATTTTTTCTTCGAGAAAGGGTATCTTCCGAATCCGGGAGGGTGGATGGATCAGCCGGTTAAATTCATAGAGGCGATTGTCGTGATGGCGTACGAATTCATAAGAATAGGAAAGAAGGATGCCGACAAACAGAGAGCTTGAGATCATTATGCGGCTTAAGGACGAAGTCACGAAACGCTTAAAAGGCGTTGAAGGAGCTATTCAGAAATTCGCCAATCGCGCGCGCGAGACAGGGCAGACTTTAAAGCAGCTCGGGCGTGATATCTCTCAGGTGGGGCAGAACCTTATATTTATGGGAGGGGCTCTTACGGGTCCTTTGGCGCTCGCATTTAAGTCCGCGGAGAAGTATTCTATCCCCGTCTATAACGAACTGAAAAGACTCGATAACGCTTTTATAGGGATTAGGGTTTCGATAGCGGATGCCCTCATACCTGTTGTTCACAAGCTCGCGAATGTTTTCGGCAATCTCTTGAATCTCTGGAACTCGATCGATCCGGCCACCCGAAACCTTATCATTCAATCCGTGGCTATGACAGGAATATTTATGATGCTGGGAGGAGTAGTTATAGCTCTAGTAGGGCGCCTTGTGAGGCTGTCAGGAGCAATCGCAAGTCTTGTCAGTAAACTCGAGCTCTTTACGCTCGCTCATCCGTGGATCGCGGCATTAGTAGTGATCGTGGTGGCCTTGACCTATGTTTTCTTGAAATTCCGTACCGTAGCGGTTCCCGTATTAAACGCGGTAGAGATCGGCGCGAACATGGTTTATATCGGGTTTACGAAGCTATTTAAAGGTCTTATATGGGGCTTCGATTTTGTATTGCAGTACCTTGTTAAATTCTACGACGTCCTCGGGAAGCTCCCCGGCAAGCTCGGCGAACCCTTCAGGACAACTTCGGAAAATTTAAAGAAGCTAAGAGAGGAGCTCGCGCTTCTCACGAAGGCCTCGGATATAGAGATCGCGAGATCGCAGGAGAAGATTTCAAAGATTATGTCCGAGGGCGAAGGGTCGCTTGTCAAAGGTTACGACAAGGCGAAGGCATCGATTCAGGGTTTCATCGCGACTTTTAAGGGCCTCGGCAAAGAAACGAAGATCGAAGAGATAGCTCAGTCCTTTAACGAGATTGAAGCGATAGGCCAAGGCACGGCAAGAAGTTTAGGTGAATCGTTCAGGCATCTATTTAAGGACGCGTTTAGAGGCGAGCTTGACAGCGCCAAGGACTACTTTATCGAGTTCGGCAATATGATGATCGATGTCTTGGCTGAGGTCTTGGCAAAGATAGTTCTTATTAAGACGATAGGCGCGGTCTTCCCGGGCATGATCCCGTATTTTCATCAAGGAGGCGTAGTGAGGCCTATATATGCCCACTCCGGTTATTTAGCCCATGACGAAGTTCCTATAATCGCTCAGGCGGGCGAAGGGGTTATCTCAAGGCGGGGCATGTCTCGGCTTGGGCCGGACGGCTTACGGCGGCTTAATCAGGGTGACGGCGTAGGAGACCAGAATCAGGTCTTTAATATTTACATAGCGGCCAATGACGCAAAGTCTTTTAGGGACATGCTTATGCAGCATCCCGACGTGATGGAGGACGCCATATCGAGCGCCATCTCGAAGAATAGATCTATTCGCAGTACCATAAGGAATAACGTATGAGTACGGAAGTTTTGACATTTACGCCTGAATTCGGACTCAAAGAGGATGTCGAATACTCGACCCTTATATTTGAGTCTGATTCCGGTCGTGAGAAGCGAAGATCCAAAAGGTCGCAAGCTATAAGGACGCTCGACTGCTTCCTTGAAAGCGAAAGCGAGGAAGCGATCGATCTAATATGGAACTTCTTTAAGGCGAGAAAAGGCAGGTACGATACTTTCTGGGTAAAGTTTCCGACAAGCTACAAGCTGGAAGGCGAGGCCGTCGGTGTAGGAAACGATATTGATACCATATTTAATCTCGACATTTTCCCGATAGATACGGCCTCAATCAAGGTTTATCTAAACGGCGTAGAAGTCACATCGGGCTTTACCGTAACGAACGACCTTACGAACGAAGTCGCTAAAATAGAATTCTCTGTTCCTCCGAGTGCGGGTGTCATGATTACTGCCGACTACGAATATTACGTTCAGGTGAGATTTGAAGAGGACAAGCTATCGAGAGAGCTTGTAAGCGTAAAACTCTATAACTCGTCGATAAAATTAAAAGAAGTCTTGTGGAATATATATGAGGCGCCCTGATGCAGGATTTAAGCGTTCAATTTAAAGGAGAAGCTTCGAAGGCGGAAAATCGACCTATAGAGATCTACGATTTTTATCTGGGGTCTCAAGGGTCCTGCGATGCCGAGACATATTATTTCACATCGGATAATAAGAAGACTCACTTCTGGAATCTTGACGGGGTATTAAAGGAGTATCTTCCGTTATCTCTTAAACGCTCGGCAATTCCCGCCACGAGCCAACTCGAGATAGAGGCGGTTACGGGTGAGCTTGATAACGTCGACAGGCTATGGTCGGGCTTCTTGAATACGATCGACTTGCGAGGCAAGCGGGTCGTCATGCGTAAAGTCTTTTTAGACCTATTGACGGATCCCGTCCACGCGAAGGTAATGTTTGACGGGGTAATAAACGCGGTAGCGGAGCTTACCGAGACAAGCGTCAAGATCGAGTGTAAATCAAAGCTCAAATCCTTATCGGTAGAAACGGGACGGATGCAGCAACTCTACTGCTCGTATATATTCGGAGACGAATTCTGCTCCTTTAATGTGGCCGGAACAAGGCTAACGGGCCAGATTGTAGGCGTGGGGTCGGGTGCGAGCTTCATTATTGACCCCGCAAGAACCGAGGCCGACGACTATTGGAATGACGGAATACTTTATTTTACATCGGGCCTAAATATCGGATTAAAGCGCAAGATAGCGGATTTCGTATCGGCGGATCACAAGATTATTCTTGATTACGCCGTGCCGCATGCGCCGGCCGCGGGCGATACATATTCAATTGAACGGGGTTGCGATAAGTCTTTCGACGTATGCAAAAACAGATTCGCAAATCACGCAAATTTCGGGGGATTTAAGCATATTCCGCAGCTTATTAACCCCATGACGAAAGAAGAATGAAAACTCTTGATAGGGATATATTAAACAGGATGGTCGGTATTCCGTGGAAGGAGGACGGCAGATCCTTTGACGGAACGGATTGTGTAGGGCTTATGCAGTTATATTTCAATGCCCGGGGTATGGAAGGAGTGGCGCCCAAAGCGGGCGACTACGAATCAAAGGACCCTCAAGAAATCATCGCCAAAATCAGAGAATATAACCACATCATCCCGAAAGAGAAAATAGAACCTGAAGATGTACTCGTATTTAAGATAGATGACGAGCTTCACGTAGGGCTGTATCTGGGGTACGGGCGTATGCTTCATGCGACAGAAGGCAAGAAATCAAAGATCTCGCGTCTTACGCCCTCGTGGGAGAAATGTTTCCTTTTTGCCATCCGCGGAAAAGACGGACGTATCTATATCCCGCCTGCGGGGCCTCCCGCGATAATAGCGGCCGTTGCCTTTGTGGGAGCCATGGCCTTGGGGCCGTCACTCGGTATGGCGTTCGGGACAACCCTTCTATTCGCTATAGGCCTTGCCGTTACCGGCTACTCCATGGGCCTCGCTATCCAGTCAAGGCAACAATCGAAATCGGGAGGCCTTGCCGCATCCCCAAGATACCGTTTCGGGGAGCTTCAGACGACATCAACGAACCAGTATCCGGTGCCCTTACTTTACGGAGAGGCGCGTCTTGCCGGTAACATTATATTTCAGAATCCTGTCATGGGAGGGGAAGACATAGATTTACTCGTTGCCTTATGCCAGGGCGAGATCGAATCCATTACGGATATAAGAATAAACGGAGAGCCGATAGGAGATCTTCCGGGTTGTTCGTACCATGCCTTTTTGGGTACGCCTACGCAGAATGTCGAGACGGAATCGGGCCTTAATCTCGGCGGCGTTCAGTACAGGCATACGGCGATGCTACATCTTCACCTTGCCACCTCAGACAAATTAAAAGGTGGTCGGCCCAATGTTACCTGTGTTGTAAGAGGAAGAAAGGTATCGACATGGAACGGATCCGTATGGTCGGTTACAAAATCATATTCGGATAATCCCGCGGCGTGCATAAGAGATTATTTGCTTATGAAGATGCAAGTTGGAGGATGCGGATATCTTGCCGATGACGTGGACGATTTATCCTACGGAGAGGTTTATGACAGGTGTCTTGAGCTTGTGGCGGATGGCCTCGGAGGTCAAGAGAGACGATACTCAATGTCGTTTTGTATTGACCAGAAGAGGGCCGCTACCGATAACTTGGCCGAAATGCTCGTGGGATTCGCCGGAGCCCTCATAAGGTCGGGCTCGAAACTCAAGCTCTTGGTGGCCAAGTCTCAAAGCGTTGTCGCCTCTTTTACCGAGGACGATATAAGGGACCTAAAAGTAACACAAAAGGGCCTCGATCAAAAGATTAATCGTTTCGGCATCGAATACTTTGATCCCGAACAGGATGACGCGAGGATCCTCGCATGGGGGCAGGAAGACAAAATCGATCAGGACGAACGGGGCCTTGTCGAGCAGACGCTTACGATTCCGTCCATAAACAGGCAGTCGCAGGCATTAAGGCTTTCTAACCAGTATTTTTATGAGCTAAAGCTTTGCCCCATAATGATCGAGTTTACGACTTCGCTTAACGCGATAGGGCAGGAGATAGGCGATTGTATAAAGGTTACGCACTCTCTTATGGGCTGGGTCGATAAAGAGTTTATTATTCAGCGCATTGAAGAGGACGAAACGGACGTATTCAAATTCGTCTGTCAGGAATATAACGCCTCTATCTATAACGATCGCTACGGGGCCACGATTCAGGTCTTTGACTACGGGACGCCTCCGAATCCTTACAAGCCGGTGTCGGACGTATCGAATATCGTTTTACAGGAAAGCCCATATTATCTTCATCGCGACGGAACCGTGGGATCGGATATACTCATAAGTTTCGACCCGCCGACTGATGATTCCAAAATATTCTTGAGTCACTATCAGATGGAGTTAAAAAAAGGGTCTGCCGATTATAAGACGATAGGATTTACTTCCGGCTCCAACTTTACCGTATTCAACGTGGAGGCGGATATAACGTATCTTGTAAGAATCAAGACGGTTTCGATCAATAGCGTAATATCGGACGGTATTGTTTCGGACCCTCTCACGGTTCTCGGTAAGCTTGCCGCGCCTTCCAATGTCACCGGTTTCGAAATCTATCAGGAAGGTAATCTCCTGAAATTCAGCTGGAACGCCATCTCGGACGCGGATCTCGCGCGCTACATAATTAAGAAAGGATCGGAGTGGGGCGTAGGGCAGACGATAGCTGAACTCATCGATACGACCGAATTCATGTATCCGGTGGGAGAAACGGGCGAGGTCACGTTCATGATAAAAGCTATCGATACCTCAGGTAACGAATCGGCCGCCCCGGGAATAGATATGCTTATGATAGTGCCGCCTCCCGAAATGAACTTTATCAATACGTTCGATCCGTGGAGCGTAAATCACGAATATAAATTATCGAATCTCGCGCTTTATAAACGCAATGACTATAACTTGGGCTACGTCAGGAACGTCTTCGGCCTTTTAACTCAAAGCTTGTGGGAAGACAGGGAAGCAGAAGGCAAGACTTGGGAACAGCAGGAGGCGGATCTCGGCCTCGTACTGGATGAACCGGTCATGGCGTCCGGCTATTACGAGATGATGAGGCCGATTGATCTTGAGACGATATTCGAATTCAAGATTTTTACGGATGTTCTTTACAGGAATGCCTCGGGAGGAAGTCTTGCCATACAGATTGCCGTAAGTGAGGACGGGGTCAATTTTTCGGCGTTTACCGATATAAATGCCAACGCCACATACAGGGCCAGATACGTAAAATTTAAATTCACCCTCTTTGCGACCGACGCGAACAATAACGTCTATTTTTACGCCTGTTCTATATTCATAAACGCTCCCTCAGTAAGAGTGGCTTGGGCCAAGGATGTCGCGATACCTGTTGCCGGAAAGACGATGATATTCGGCGCGGGATTCAGTTTCCCGCCGAGAGTAAATACTGCGATCGTTAACGGCGTAATAGGCATAATCATTTTAAGCAATAAGACAAAAGACCAGATGGACGCGCGGGTTTATGACTTGGCGGGAGCTCCGATCGGGACTGCCGAGATAGACTGGGAGGCGAAGGGGTATTAATGGAAGGGTATTGTATAACTTGTCAAAAGATTGTTGCGATGAAGGATGTTAAGTCGAAGACACTTAAGAATCAAGACAAGGTCTACGAGGGCAAGTGCGGGGTTTGCGAGACCGTAATTTATAAAAGAAGAGGTAAATAATGGAAAGGCATTATTTCGATCATAATCAACCGCAAGGTTCCATGTCGCTCATGAACCTGCGAAATTCTTTACGGGCCCTATTTCAAGGCGATATCATGCCGTTACGTCCGAGGGCGAGTTTCGTTCTGGATGATATGGAATACGCGACAGACGCTCAGGCTCAAAGCGCGTGGTCAGGCGCAGGCTGCGCGGTCACTCATTCCGCAATAAAACAAGAGGGGAATTTCGCTTTGCAGGTTGTAATTGATGCGACCCCCAATCGACAGGTTACAAGGATAAAGGTGTTTGACCTTTCCGCGTTTAAAGAGATTCTTCTCTGGCAGAGATGTTCGGGGGTGTCGCAGGCCTTCAGGTTCTTTTTAGAGGACGGATTGGGCCATGTGAGTTACTGGCTTCTTACAAGCGACGCAACGGCGAATACGTGGAAGCAGGACACACTCAATCTTTCCGCGCCGGATGGCAACAACGGAACGCCGGCAGACCTTTCCAATATTACGGATTTCGGGTTCTATGAACTTCCGGCAAGCCAGACCTTTATCTTCGATACCATAAAGGCTCGATGCGGGATGAGCGTGGCGATCGATTCATGCGACATAGGAAGTTTCTACAAACAGGCATATATAGGGGGCCAGCCGATATCGATGACGGCGAAGTCATCGCCTGTCATTACCGCGCCCTCGGCTAACCCGAGGATCGACATTCTCGTTGTCGATTCCGCGGGGGCCTTGGCATGGATCGTAGGAACGGAGGCGGCGAATCCTGTCCCTAACTGGGCAGGGATCCCGTCAGCTCGTATTCCGTTATGTCTTGTCTATTGCAAGACTACCATGGCCAAGGTAGTTGACTATGAGGATAAGGACGCAACCCCCAACGAGGGATTTATATATAGCGATATTAGGCCTCTTTACTGGGCCGCAGTCAGTAATTTATCGGCTTTATCGGATGTATCAATATCGGGGTTAGCGAATAATCACGCGCTTCGTTATAACTCCGGCACAGGCAAGTGGGAGAATAAGACCCCGCGGGCCGTTTACGCTTAAAGGATAAGTCATGGCAGATTACGTTTCAGGGCCTCCGAAGGATTCAGGCGGTAACCCCGTACCGGTTACTTGGACGGACGATCCGATCCAGCAGGACATAACCGAGCCTAAGAAACAGCACCTTGTTGAGATGAGAGCGGCTCTTCAGGCCTTGGACGGCCACTATCATGTATTTAACGGGAACGACTCGCAGCCAGAATTACCTGATGTAGCGGTGTCATGGCTCGTGCCGAACGCGAACATTATTATCGATGAGACGTTCGTGGCGGCCCAACATATAAACGAGATCATAGGCTTTATAAAGAACTTTGTCGGGCATTACCATTACGTTCCGGGATACGGGAAGAACTCGACAACCTATTCGCCCTCGTTCAGTTTTGAGGACGATCCGGTCAGCGTAGATGTTACGTGGATTAAGGCGAGTGCTCACGAGGAATTAAGGACTCATTTGGAAAGTCTCGCAGGCCATACCCACTCGGTATGCTGCGAGTGCGAATGTCAGTGCACCTGTACTTGTACCTGCACGTGCGCGTGTACCTGCACCTGCGAATGCCGGTGCGACGCGGAGATGTAAATATGAACTCATGTTATTTGATGATGACAAACCGCTGCAATATGAACTGTTCTTACTGTTATGAAAGGGAGTATTTTAAGGATAACTTGAAAGATATCTCCGAAGAGACGGCTAAAAGGGCCGTGGACTTCTTAGTTGAAAATCATAAGCCGGGAGTGAAGGCGCGTCCGAATGAGGATATAAACATCTGCTATTTCGGAGGAGAGCCGACCTTAAACTGGGAGGTCTTAAAAAAGAATATCGCATATTGTCGTTCGATCGAAGCCGAGAAGAAGATTAAATTCGGGCTATATCTTCTTACGAATGCAAAAGAGCTTCCCGCGACTGAGGATGAGTTCTTCAGGGTCCTCCGGGATCATGGCGTAAAGATGCAGGTGTCGCTTGACGGCTGCAAGGAGGCGCATGATTCGACAAGAGGGCATTTCGATACGATTGTCAAAAATACCCGAAAGATAACTGAGGCGTTAAACCGTCATATTATCGTTCGCATGACCGTAACGCCCGATAACGTAAGGCATGCGTTTCAAAGTTTCAGGGCCATGGCGGATCTGTCCTGCACTGTCAACATGGTGCCGATAGTGGAAGAGGAGTGGACGGACGAACTTATCGGGATAGCAAAGGACGAGTTCAAAAAGATCATGAATTACTATCAGAAGCTTTCGCGAGTCAAACCAGTAAGGTTCAATATAGCGGAGAACTGCGTAAACCCCGCCTTTAGACATTGTCAGGTAGGTTCATCCATGGTGTCGATCACCGTGGACGGAATCGTGTATCCGTGCCACAGGTTTCAGTTTCACGCGGAGCCGGAGAAGAATTGGAAGATGGGGGATATCTTTAACGGGATAGAGCGATATCCTAACTTTAACGGGATATTCGCGAAGTGCTACTCCTGCGAAACGAATATCTGCCACCCGTGCCCGTCAGCTTTTATATTAAAGAACGAGGGCAGGGCCCCCGATTATTATTGCAGGTGGAATAAAGAGATTGAAGGCCTTGTAAGACCGCAGGCCTCGGAAGTAAGAAGCTATAACGAAAACGAAGTCATGATGAAGAAGGTCGATTTAATCTTAGAGGGCCTTGGAGAAATACAGAAATGTCTACGAGAAAAGTCTTAGTAGTAAATCCTCCCGTCTTTACGCCGAAACCGTGGAATAGCGCGGACTGCTCGCCCATGGGGCCTTACGTATTGGTTTCCGGATTAAGGCGCCAAGAGATGGATTGCGCCTTATTCGATTTTCTTCCGGAAAGGAGGGAGCTTGACGGATGGACAGATGTAAGGGTGGAAAGCGTGGCAAAGGTAGGTAACTACGAACATGAGCGTCTTTTAAAAAGGATCTACTATATCGGGGTAAATGAGAGGCGCTATACCGAGTATCTCGAAACTTACGATCCTGACATAGTATTCATATCGTGCCTATTCACCTTCTACTGGCAAGGAGCGAAACTTGTATACGATCTTACTAAGGAATTTGATCCTAATATTCCGATGATCATCGGAAGCAATTATCCTGAACTTTGCGAAGATCACAAGTGCGATCACATGCCGGACGCGGGGGTACTAATCGGAGAGATGGTCAACAAGTTTGAGGATATCGATGTTAGCTTCTATAAGGCGATTCCCAGAATGTTTCCGATTCTTACTTCAACGGGATGCCCGCACTTCTGTTCGTGGTGCGCGGTGCCTCATCTTGAAGGCAGCGCCATGAAGTTTAAAGACCCGCTGAAGGTCGTTGCCGATATCGAGAAAAAATATAGTTTCGGGGTGAGGTCTTTCAGATTCATAGACTCGCACTTGCTCGCAAATTACGAAACTCATTTTAAGGTGATATTGGAGGAGCTTGTAAAGAAACCGTGGCGGGCCGAGCTGCATTCATACGGAGGACTTAATCCTTTATATGTAACGCAAGAAATGCTGGAGCTGATGGCCAAGGCCGGTTTTGTAAGAATTCAACTTCCGATAGAGGCAAGCGATGACGGCATGTTAAAGGATAATAAGCGGCCGGTCTCGATCAAGGCGTGGGAGGACGCGGTTAAAAAACTTAAGAGGATTGAGCGCTTTCAGGTTGTCAGTTACGTATTATGCGGCATCCCGGGCCAAACCATCAAAGATATTTACCGCACTATAAATTTTGTCGAGGATCACGGCGTTACGCCGGTGCCGTTATTCTTTACGCCGATTCCCGGGACGAAGTATGAGGATAAGAGGCCTCTTGAAGCGGTGCACCCGTATCTATTTCCTTACGCATCGGATGAGATGCCGGCTATTGAACTTGAGAGGATTCAGGAAAGCTACTATACGGGAGGCGTCCACGTCTCGGAAATCATTAAAGGCACGAAGACCGTTTACGAGTCGGGGCCGGCCGTAAAGGATAAATCATGATACCCGTATGCCCCGAATGCTCGAAGTTCGGCGAAGTCACGAAACTCTATCTTGAGGAAACGAAGCTTGTCTGTAAGGCGTGCGGATTTATTTATCCGGGCGAGTTTAAGGAAGAAAGCGGCATGGTCTTATCTAAGGGAGAGATCGAGCTAACGCCTGAGCCGGACTCAATCATGTATGTGAAGCTTGTCGATATGAACGATCCGTCAAGGCAAAGGTGTGAGGTAATAGAAACACTTCCGCTCGTTCCCTTCCTTAACGGCAAGGCCGTTAGGTCTTATAAGATTAAAGCCCTATATGAACTTGAGGTTTACTATGAATGAGCTTTATTCGTTCTGGGACGCCGTAGGGGCGCTGGGCCTTACGGGAGAAGATGTAGTCATGGAATATAAGGCATGGCACTTGTGGCATAACAGGACAAAGCCGGATCTGGTCCTTACACTTGTAATGGACTGGAGATTCCGAGCCCTTTCGAAGATACGATTTTATTTTGAGGTCATGATGACGCTTAAGGACAAGCGGGCCAAGGCGTTTGATCCCGAGGAGTTCAAGAGGGCCCTTGATCAGGATATAACCGTCTACAGAGGCAATGCCGGTGTATTCAATTCCGCGTATGATGAAAGGTTTCATTTTGTCGCGATGACGGCCTCATTCGATACGGCGTTAATGTTCGCGAAGTTTCCGGATGCTAAGGCGACGCATCTGGCGGTGCCTCCGGAGCGCAAGCAGTACTGGGTTGTCGCAGTGACGTTGCCTTTAAAGCGGATATTGACTTACAGGGACCTTGCCGATGAAGAGGTATGGATAGGACGCGAGGACTACAAAAATGCGAAGGTACTTGTCCAATGCGGAGCGTAGAATTCATAGCGAAAGCCGGCAAAAGGCTTGAGATACAGGAAGTAGACTCGAATCAAAACGTCTTTGTATGTCCGGCTCTTGAGCTTGAGAAGCATCCCTATAAGGGAGGCAGGGCCGTAAGGGAGTACAAGGTAAAGATCGAATACGAAGCGGTACCGATCACGGAGGTTTAAGATGATGCACTGTCCTAATTGCGGAAAAGACTTTAAGCTCGTAAAAGCAGGCGATCAGCTCGTTTGTCATAACTGCGGGTATACGGATCCGAGACCGGCGCCCACTGGTAAAGAATTCATAGTCTCGGAAAAGACAATCACTTTTGAGTGCGGAAGTCTCGATACGCTTCATCTCATAAAAGAGGTGACGACAGGATCGGCGGAAGGCGATAAGAGTTTCTCGCGCGAGTATATCTTGAAGCAGCTCTTCGAAGAGGAGCCGTTCGTGGGTTCCGATAAGGCGAAGCGTTACGTTATCGAGGCAAGTTATAAGATTAAAGCGATCTGTTAAAAGAAAGGGGAAGAATATGTCAAAAGTAATAGCGCATGAGGAATTGGCGGTCGGCTACTCGCCGGTGTCGCTTACGCCGTCCGTGTACAATCCGGTGACCGGGCCGAGCGCCACGTTCGCCATGATTCACGCCGAAGGCGGGGCCATGAGATACTGCGATTGCGGGCAGAACCCTACCCAGAGTTTCGGGGCTCTTTTGGAGGACGGCGATATCGTGGAGCTTCCGTCGCTGGC
>JAQUSE010000210.1 GCA_028715235.1 Candidatus Omnitrophota bacterium
ACCCCTATTCTACCTGTTCCCGCGTAAAAACACAAGAAAATCGCTTGGATTGACCACTCCGAGTATGTTCCCGGTCTCGTCCTTTACTATAATAAGCTCCCCTTTTCGCGCCTCGACCTTTTGCAGGGCCGATTTAAGGGATGTCTGGGGGCTCACCGTTATGAACCGCCTCTGCATCACTTTGGTCACCGAAGAGTCCAGGTCCTTTACGAAAGCCTCCGGTATCTTGAACACGACCTCCTTATCGATGCTCTTCAACTTCTCCCTGATAAAATCGTAAAGCTTTGATATCAGTATCCTTTTATAACTTATCGCAATCGGGGTGAACGGCTTGCCTTCTATAAAATTAAGATGGGTCTCGAAGCTCGATTGGCCTGCCTCCTGGTCCACCGATAGAAGATATCTCAAAGAACTGTCCGGTATCTCATCTACTCTATCCTCCGGGATAGCCGCAAGATAGGACAACTCGCACGCATCCTCTTCATCGAGGTCCAGGAAAGGGTATTTGTCTTTTATATATTCGGAGAGTTCTCCATCCTGGTCCCTGAAGACAGGGACGTATTTTTCAAGCGTATCGATCGCGTCGGCCAGAAAGACGCCCAGGGCCACGTCTACATTATATAGAAGGCCGCTGACCACCATGGCCGCGTCGTCGGATTGGCCCGGCCCTACATGGTGGCGTATATATAAATACCTTATATATTTCTGCTTCGAATGTCTTTCCTTGGTATCGTCCACTATAAGGCCGCAGGACTTGTAGTGGCTTATCCTGTCCCCCTGCTCCTGGTGGGCGAGCATCTCGCCGTCAAGACACATCTCTTCCATGTATTTAGTATTGACAAGGTAACACTTCCCGTATCCTATGTTAATACCGTAGATCTCCTGAGTCTTCCTCCTGATATCCGGATCGTCTCTCAATCCTCCCAGGTACAACCCTTTAAGTATGTCATGGTAATTGACGGTCCGCTCTTTAAATATCGGCATCCCAAGGAGAGGTTTGCCGTTCTTGGTGACGAGCCTGTCCCTCGGGTCGTCCGCAAGCGCGCTATCGACAAACTCTACTATCTCGTCGATAAGCTCCTGTCTCTTAGCCTTAACCACTCTGGGAGACCTCCCGAGCGCGCTTACTATATCATCGATGGTAGTATTGACATAGAAACGCTTATTGAAGCTGCCCGCCCCGTTATGGGCGCGGCCCTCTATCGACTGCATCATGATGAGATCCTCGACCCGCGGAATGACGCACAGCCTCTCCGAAGTCTTCAGATTATGGAAATCCTGCTGTATCAGCTCTCTTGGCGCTATCTTCTTTGGCATGGAACCTTCCAGTTAACATGGTGTGCATCCGCCGAAGCATACCTTCCGCGAAAAACATCTTCGGCGAAGGCGGATAGACTAAAAATTATATCACATGCGTATTCTTATTTAAAGATTTATTACTCAGCTTCAACCTAAGCCTAGTTATTCGAGCACTGAAAATATACGCTCCTTATGAAATTTTTACACCCTATCCCCAATGGCCATCTCGGCCGTGGGCTTCGCCTAATTTTGCTATCAAGAACGATTAGTTTTATATTAACTAATCCGTATTATACAGTTCTTATGAGTACCCTGCTCCAATATATTTTAGGTAATAGCTATAACCTTAGCAAAATTTACGGCTCAACCCACATGGCCTCGTGGCCATATAGCATTATGCCGACTATAAAAATTTCCCACTCGCTCCACCTGGTAATACTTCTAACTTGCCGCCTCAATAAAATTTCTTCGCTCGGACTGCAGGGGCAGATAACGGCAGGTTGCCCTTAAGGCGTTATATTTTGCCGAGACTGCGCTACACCCAAAATTCTTGAAGCCGTTGTCTCCATAACGGCAAAATTAAAATCCATAATTAACACTAACCTATATAATATTGACGGCAAAATTAGCCGAAAGGGCGCCTGCCGTTAAACTGCCCTGTGGTGGGGCGAAAAATTTACTTTCCCAACACGTAACCGACCGGGATCCGGTGGCCGCGGAAGAAGGAATCGCTGTCGAGGACCTTCTTACCCTCGAGCTGGAGATATTTCACGGCAATACAGCCCGAACCTGCGCGCACGATAACGCCCCGGCCCTTTGCTATCTCCAGCACCTCGCCATGCTCAGCGTCTTTCACGGCAACAGCGTTATCCGGGACCTCTGTCTGCAACACCTTCAGGATCTTCCCTTCATAATAAGTATATGCGCCGGGCCACGGGATCAGCCCGCGGACCTTATTATGGATCTTTTCGGGGGGCTCTTTCCAGTCTATGAGGCCGTACTCTTTCTTCAGCTTGGGCGCATACGTCGCCGCGGCACCGTCCTGATTTTCAAACTTTAACCCTTTGCCCGATTCGATCGCGTCTATAGTCTCCATCAATACCCCCGCGCCGAGTTCGGACAGCTTCTCGTTTAAAGTAATATTGGTGTCTTGATCCTCTATCGGTATTTCCCTCTTGGTTATTATATCCCCTTCGTCCATCTTTTCGTTTATCCTGATTATTGTAACGCCGCTGGACTTTTCTCCGCTTATCACGGCCCAGTTCGTCGGAGCCGCTCCCCTGTATTTGGGCAAGAGCGAGCCATGAAGATTAATAGAATAAAATTTCGGCACGGCAAGCACATTTTTTTTCAATATCTGCCCGAAAGATATCACAACGAAGAGATCGGCATCCAGTTCCCTTAAATAGTTTACCGACTCCTCACAGGAAACGTCTTTCGGCTGGAATACCGGGATCTCTTTTGTCAACGCAAGCACCTTTGTAGGCGGCGGCGAGACAAAAAGATTCCTTCCCTTTTTCTTGTCCGTCTGTGTTATAACCGCCAGCACCTTGTGGCGCGACCCGATAAGCGCATGCAGCGAAGGCATCGCAAATTCTGACGTTCCGAAAAATACTATCTTCATCCAACTATCTCCTTATATAAGGAAATTTTATGGCTCGTAGCCTAACCTAAGCCTCGTTATGTGAGCACTGAAAATATTCGCTCCCTACAAAATTTTTACAACCTATCACCAATGGCCATCTCGGCCGTGGGCTTCGCCTAATTTTGCTATCAGGAATGATCAATTTTGCATTAACTAATCCGTATTATACAGTTCTTATGGGTACCCTGCTTCAACATACTTTAGGTAATAGCTATAATCTTAGCAAAATTTACAGCTCCCGCCTGCCAGCAAGATACTCTTTCAGGCGGGCAGGGAACTTACGGGCGGTTGCCAGAGTGACTTTTAACCTGTCCCCTTAGTAAAATTTCTTCGCTCGGACTGCAGGGGCAGATAACGGCAGGTTGCCCTTGAGGCGTTATATTTTGCCGAGACTGCGATACACCTAAACTTCTTGAAGCCGTTGTCTCCATAACGGCAAAATTAAAATCTTTAATGAACACTAATCTAAATATTCTTGACGGCAAAATTAGCCGAAAGGGCGCCTGCCGTTAAGCTGCCCTGTGATACAGCGAAAAATTTTATCCCGCACTACATTGAGATTGGATCGACGTCGACCGCCACAAGCACGCCATGCGGCTTCCTGAACCCGGAGAGCACTTTCTTCAATAGCGCGCACATAGCGAGCCTGTCGTGGCCCTTCAGTAATATATTGTAACGGAAATATCCGCGTATCCTCGATATCGGCGCCGGCGCGGGGCCAGCGACCTTAGCCGAGCGGTCCTCGGC
>JAQUSE010000211.1 GCA_028715235.1 Candidatus Omnitrophota bacterium
GTGAACGGGTTTGCGGGTGAGCGGGTGAACGGGTTTGCGGGTGAGCGGGTGAACGGGTTTGCGGGTGAGCGGGTGAACGGGTTACGAGGGACGAGGGACGATACGTCCATCGATGACGTTATCGTCGAATCCCCGATAGACGGCATGATAGAGTACCTGGCGGAACAGACGCTTCTGAATAAGCTAGTCGAGGTGTTCGAGGAAAGCAAGCTCTCCGAGTTCGCCGCCAGGGCGATACATCTCGAGAAGTCGACGCGCGACCTTACCGACAAGGAAAAGCACCTTAAACTGAAGTTTTTTCACGCGTATCATGAGATCATAGACAAAGGGACGAGGGAACTTTTCTCGACGCAGATTATCAGGCGAAAGGCTGAGTGAACGAGGGGCGATGGACGAGGGAAGAGGGACGATCGTCTATCATCCGTCATCTATCGTCTCTCGTAACAGGGAATAAACAAGTATGAATAAACAACACGGCAGAGTCATCGCGGCGCAGGGGCCGGTCGTCGATGTGAAATTCGACGACGCGGAAAGTCTCCCGTCGTTATACGATATATTGATAGCCGGGACCGTCGACGAAAAAGAGATCCACCTGGAAGTTACCGAGCACCTGGAAGGCAATATCGCCAGGTGTATCGCTCTGGAATCGACAGTAAAGCTGCGAAGGAACTCGAAAGTGGAGACTACCGGGTCCGCCTTAAAGATAAAGGTGGGCGATAACCTGTTTGGCAGGATCATCAACGCCGCAGGCGACCCAATAGATAAAAAGGGGGCGATAAAAGGCGGGACCGATTCTGTAGTGGAAAAAGATATTTCAAAGATCTATTTGAATCCGGACAGGCTTACAGGGGAAAGGCCCGAGATATTGGAAACGGGGATCAAGATGGTCGATCTTCTCTTCCCTCTGGTGAAAGGCTCGAAGATGGGATTGATAGGAGGCGCCGGCCTGGGTAAGACGGTCCTGATATTGGAATTAATACATAATGTTATCACCAAGCATGAAGGCGCCTGCGTTTTTACGGGGGCGGGCGAGAGGATCAGGGAAGGAAACGAGCTTTATTTCGAATTCAAAAAACAGGATATGCTGGACAAGATCATGTTCGCGTTCGGCCAGATGAACGAGCCGCCCGGGGCGAAGTTCGGCGTGGCTTTCACCGGGATAACGCTTGCCGAATACCTGCAGGACCAGAATAAGGACGTCCTCTTCTTCATAGATAACGTTTACAGGTTTGTGCAGGCAGGATCCGAGGTCTCGACGCTTTTGGGCCGGGTCCCCTCGGAGACGGGGTATCAGCCGACGCTGGCGTCCGAGGTGAGCGATTTTCACGAACGCATCCGCTCGCGGGAAGGCAGTTCCATTACCGCTATCGAAACGGTCTATGTCCCGGCGGACGACCTTACCGATCCGGCTGTCGTAGCGATATTCAGTTATCTTAATTCCATCGTTGTCCTTTCGAGAGAGAAGGTCCAGCTGAAGATATACCCCTCGGTAGATCCGCTTCTTTCGTCTTCGTCAAATCTGGATCCGGCCGTTGTGGGAAAGGAGCACTTCGACATTACGCAGAAAGTATTGAAAGTATTCGCTAAATACAGGGAATTGGCAAAGATCGTCCCGGTCATAGGCATAGAGGAACTGTCCGGGACCGACAGGACGTTGTATGAGAGGGCGAGAAAACTCCAGTATTTCCTGACGCAGCCGTTTTTCGTGGCGGAAATATATACGGGACATAAGGGCAAATACGTCCCATTGAGGCAGACGCTCGAAGGGTGCGATAAGATAATAGAGGGCCGGCTCGATTCCGCGCCGGAGGAGAAGTTTTACATGATAGGGGATGTGAGTGAGTGTAGTGAGTGAACGGGTGTGCGGGTAAGCGGGTGTGCGGGTTAAGTCAAACCCGCTAACCCGCAAACAGGAGTTAGTTTACCATGGCGCTGCGATTAGGCGAGATACTCGTCGAGAAGAAGCTGATAACGCCGGAGCAACTGAAGTCGGCGGTCGCTGAGCAGAAGAAGACAGGCGAGATGCTTGGGCAGATCCTGATAAGCATGGGATTTGTCAGCGAGTCTAAGATGCTGCATGTGCTTGCGGAACAGCAGGGCATACCCTTTGTAGAATTAAAGGATACGCATATCGAGGACGAGGCCATAAAGAAGGTCCCTCCGAAATTCGCCTGGCATTATAAGATCATGCCTATAGCTATTAACGGCAATGTCCTGACCATTGCCATATCCAACCCGTTCGATATGTGGCCCATAGATGACCTTGAGACACACCTGGGATACAGGATCGAGAAGGTCCTCGCGACGTCGTCGGATATAGTAGAGATGGTGAAGAAGGTTTACGGCGTGGGCGCGGATACGATAGAGCGGATCCTCGCCGGAGAAGAGAATCAGAGAACCGGCAGCGGCCCCTCACGAGGGACGAAGGACGAGGGACGAGGGGCGAGGGACGAGGAAAATGTCCAGGATCTCGAGAAGATGGCCGGCGACGCCTCCGTGGTAAAGCTCGTTAACCAGATCATGCAGCAGGCGATCAAAGATAGGGCGACCGATATTCACATCGAACATTTCAGGAATGACGTGACGCTGCGCTACAGGGTTGACGGGGTTCTCGCAGACGTGCAGGTGAGCGAAAATATCCGCTATCTCTATCCGGCGATCGTGTCCAGGATAAAGATCATGTCGGGCCTCGATATCATCGAGCGCAGGATCCCCCAGGACGGAAGGGCTAAGGTGAAGATAGGCGAGAGCGAATACGACATGCGTGTTTCTATCATACCGACGATATACGGAGAGAGTATAGTGATAAGGATACTGGCGCTCAAGATGTTGTTTAGCATTGCCGATCTCGGCATGTCGGAAAAGGATGTCGTGATGCTGGAAGAGCTTATAAAGAAGCCTCATGGAATAATATTTGTAACGGGTCCGACGGGAAGCGGTAAGTCGACCACGCTTTATACGTGCCTGAGCAAGCTCAACACGCGCGCCAGGAAGATAATCACCATAGAGGATCCGGTCGAATATGAGCTGAAAGGAATCTCGCAAATACAGGTTATGCCTAAAGTAGGGCTGACCTTCGCCCAGGTCCTGCGCTCTACCTTGAGGCACGACCCGGACGTAATGATGGTCGGAGAGGTGAGGGATCTCGAGACTGCCGAGATAGCGATACAGACCGCGCTTACGGGACATCTTGTATTTTCTACCCTGCATACAAACGACGCGGCAAGCGGTATAACGCGGCTTATAGATATAGGTGTGGAACCGTATCTTATAGCGTCTTCCGTAGAGGCATTCATCGCGCAGAGGCTGGTGCGCGTTATATGCCCGAAGTGCAAGGAGAAGGTTAGTGAGCGGGTAAGCGTGTTAGCGGGTGAGCGGAGTGAGAAGGAAAAAGAAGGAAAGGTAAGGATAGATAAGGAAAAAGAAGGAAGAATATGGAAAGATACCGTTTACTACAGGGGCAAAGGCTGCAAGGCGTGCAACAATACCGGATATATGGGCAGAACCGGTATATATGAGATATTGCCTGTGAACGAAGAGGTCCGGAAACTGATATCCCAGAAAGCCTCCGTTGACGAAATAAAGGAGAAGGCGGCGGCCCTTGGAATGAGGACGCTTAAAGAAGACGGATGGGACAAGGTAGCGGCAGGCATTACGACGCCGGAAGAGGTCATG
>JAQUSE010000212.1 GCA_028715235.1 Candidatus Omnitrophota bacterium
TTACTTCCATATCTCCGGACGCCTTGAAAACGAAAGCATGAATGCCTTGACGATCTTGGGGTCGAACTGTGTAGACGAGCCGCGCTTTATTTCAAATAGGGCCTCTTTCCTTGTGTAGCCGCGTTGATAAGGCCTGTTAGTGGTGAGCGCGTCAAAAGTATCGGCTACGGCGATTATCCTGCCCTGCAGCGATATCGCCCTTCCCTTTAACCCGTTCGGATATCCGCTTCCGTCAAAACGCTCGTGGTGTTCCAATATACCGCGCACTATCTTATGGGCGGCGTCTATGCCCTCGACGATCTTTACGCCTATCAGCGGATGGTGTTTTATGTGGATCCTTTCAAAGGCTGAAAGCCTGGACGGTTTAGACAGGACATTCTCCCTTATCCCTATCTTCCCGACATCGTGGAGAAGGCTCGATAATTTTAGGTCCTCCAGCTCTTCCCCGTCGAGCTTCAGCGCCTTGCCCAGGGCATAACTGTATTTCATGACGCGTTCCGAGTGTCCGCTCGTATACTGGTCCTTGGCGTCGATGGCCCTGACGAGAGACTTCGTCGTGCTCAAAAAAAGGTTCTTCAGGCTCTGGTAAAGCCTGGCGTTCAGCAGGGCTATGGCTATATGGTTGGAAAGCGCGGCCAATAACTCTTCGTCTTTTTTTGTAAACAGGTGCCCCGGACGCTTCCTGTTGCTTGCGATAAGGGACCCGACGATCATACCGTCTTTTTTAAGCCCGACCGCCAGGAACGACTGGACGGGTATCTTCTCCCTTATGAACGGCAGCATCTTATCTTTAAATATCGGGCTGCGGCGCACGTCATTTACTATAAGGCTCTTCTTCTTCCTTATCAGCTGGGCGTTTATAACCTCCCAGCTGCCCATCAATTTAATATTGTCTATCTCGTCGGCGCTGAAACCCTCTGCCCTGGACAGCATAAGGTGAGCGCGGCTTTCGTCGGCCAGGAATAACGACGCGTGGTCCGCCGCGAGCGCCTTTATCGATTCTTTCAGGACGAGGTCGGAGACCTTATCCATATCCAAAGACGAGCCCACTATCCGGCTCACATCCAGCAGTATCTTCATCGATTCATATCGCTTATAATGTACGGCCATCGCGCTCCTGTCTTTTAAACGATCTTGATGACGACCAATGTCATATCGTCATGCTGGCTCGCCCTGGGCTCAAAGGCCCTCACGTCTTTTTCTATCGCCTCGAGAATTTTCACGGAAGAGAGTCCCCTATTAGCCTTTATCACGGTCGACAGCCTGTCGCTCCCGTACATATCCGATCTCGCGTTCATCGCTTCCGTTATGCCGTCTGTATAGAAAACAAATACGTCTCCCTCGGCGAACGGCGTTTCCTTTTCGGCATAGTCGCCTTCCATTAGGCCGAGCGGCGTACCGACATCGACGTCGAGAAACTCTGCATTCCCTGCTTGGCTCATCCGGATAAGCGGCAAATGCCCGCCGTTAGAATAGGTGACCGTCTTTTTTTTGTTGTCGAATACGGTATAGAATACCGTAACGAAAAGGTTCGACGCCGATTCGCTGACCAGTTTTGAATTAAGACGGGAGAGCACGTCTTTAGGGTGGGAATCCGGCGTAGTGAAGAACTTGAAAGCTCCTGTGACCATAGCCATGAAGAGGCTAGCCGGTACGCCTTTGCCCGAAACGTCGCCTATCATCACTCCCAGCCTGCCGCCCCCAAGGTTCAGGAAATCGTACAGGTCCCCGCCAACCTGCCTGGCCGTAAGCATCGCCGCGGCGATATCCATGCCGTTCACCTCGGGCAGTTTTTTCGGCAGGAAGCTCTCCTGTATCTTTTTGGCGATGCCCAGCTCGTTCTCTACCATCAGCCGTTTCGTCCATTCGGCTACATATTTGTAAAGGGTGAGCCCGAGATAACAGAATACTATGGCCGCTTCAGGGTAAACGACGTCTATCCATACGCCGGACTTTATGAATAACCCGACGGAGAGGCCCGCGAATATTGCTCCTATAGCGATAAGCGACAAAAGGCCCTTGACCGGCTTCATGCTTAGCGCGGCCAGCGACACAAGGATCCCCAAAACCAGCAATATCAATAAATTCATTTCGCGGGACGCGCGTTGAATAAACCTGTTATTCAGCACGGAGTTGAAGATCTCCGCATGAATGCCGACGCCCGGATACAGGGTCTCGAAAGGATTGGGATGCAGATCGCCTGTTCCTGCCGCGGTCAGGCCGATTATACACACCTTGTCCTTGAAAACCTTGGGGTCTATGCTGGGTTTCTGCCCGGATACATAAGCGAAGTATGACTGGAGCACATCCACATATGAGTAGTGTTTATAAACGTCCCCCCACCTGCCGGAGAAGTTTATGATCATATTGGAATCGTCATCCAGAGGTATCTTGCCGGTCTTTCCGAAAAGAAGGTATTTGCCGGGTTTAAGTTTGATCTCACTCTCGCGTATACCCAGGTAATCGCACGCGACGAGGAAAGATAGATAAGGATAAAATGCGTTCCCGTATCTCAAATAGACAGGGATCCTCCTGAACTTCCCGTCCTTGTCTGGGACTATATTTATATGGCCGCTGCCCTTAGCGAGCATCAGGAAATTGTCCTGGCACTTTGCCACATAACCGCGCGCCGATATCATCTTCGATACATTCTTTGTATCGAAATCGAACGCTGAAGGAAGATAGACGTTGCCGGCTTTCCTCATGGCGTCCTCTATCTCCCTGTCATTGTCCTGAGGTTCGGCAAAGAGAAGATCGAAGACTATCGCCCTGGCGCCGAAATCGGAGAGGGCCCTTATCAGGATGGCGTGGTAGCTCCTGTCGAACGGGAACCTCCCGAGCTTCTTCAGGGAGTCTTCGCCTATCTCTATTATGACTACCTTATCTGTAGCCGGCACGGTCGAGCGTATCAGGAACCTGATATCGAGCGCTCCAAGCTCATAAACATCGAACAGCCTGAAATATGATAACGCGAATACCGGCAGGATGATCAAAGCGAGGATGATCGTACCGGATAGTTTTTTAATGCCGAGTGGTTTCATCTTTTAGAACATGTAGTATACACCGGCTGTGTACAGCTTATCGGTACATCTCTCTAACGGCTCATTGGACTGGTTTTCGGTATAGGAATAGTTCACAAAAGCGGATATGTTCTTCGTGAGATCATACATAAGTGACGTAGTAACGGTATACTGCTTGTCCTTTTGCACAACGTATTTATCGCTGCAAAGCCTGGAATCGTAATTCCTTAACTGATAGTAGAAACCGGTAATAGTGTAAAACTTCGGATTGAAATACTGGATTATGGAAAAACCGAGCCTGTAGTTCAAATAATCGTAATAATCGTAATACTCGTCGTTGGAATCGTTAAAATATACCTGGTTCGTCATCCTTAACTTGGTTATGTCCGTCGGAAAGAAGCCCAGCTCATGCTCGACAAGGTTTCGCGTATCGACTCTCAGCTTTGAACCTTTGTTCCCGTTCGCAAGCCTCGCTTTCCTGCCGGTGTAATCCCTGCCAAGAAATCTGTATGTGACCTTCTGGTATATCCTCTTCGTTATCTTATGCTTGATGCTCGTATTCACCTCGTTGCCTATAAAAGTGCCGTTCGTGTCGTGGGAGAACCACAACCCCTCAAAACCGTATCCGACACTGAGCGT
>JAQUSE010000213.1 GCA_028715235.1 Candidatus Omnitrophota bacterium
GATGGTACTCGTCCCAGGGAGGGTCCGGTTCTTCAAACTCCACCTCGACCTCCACGAGCAGCTCGGGAAGCTCGATGACGCAGCCGACCACACAATCTACTCCTGCTTCGACGTCCTCAACAACCAGTACGACGACCACTCAGTCGGGCGCTGAACAAAAAAAGTCCGACTGGTTCAATAATTAATAATGCAGGAGATCCGATGACGCACATATCCAAATATATCTGCCGCGCCGTATTTGCCTGCGCGGTATTTTTTATGGTCTTCTCGACGGCGGACCTTGCCAGGGGCGAAGACCACGCGAAGGAGATCGAGGTGGTCGAAGCGGATATTAAGATGAATTATCAGGAGGTCCCGGCAGTCGCGTACCTGTATCTCACGCTGAAGAATAACGGCGGCCTTAATATATCCAACATGACGTTAAAGATCGGTTATTTCGGCGAGGGGGACTATCTGATACATAAGACGATAGTCAAGAACGCGCTGAACAATATCCTGCCGAAAGGCGAGACGCGCAAATACAAAATACGCTTAAGGGGCGACTTCAATAACGAGAGGAACGAGCAATATCCTTATTCGCGCTCCGCGGAGATAAACGATTTTGACATAAAAATAATCAACGTCAAAATTGCGCGATGAATAAATTAGTATGGTGTCACCTTTGAACATGGTACCAATTATGAGACGTATTACCCTGCAGCAAAATGTGTTGCAAAGCATTGTTGTTTGGAGTAAAATTTAAGTGAATACAAAGAGATTTATGTTATTGCGAAAAATAGCTATATTATTTATACTGCTATTTATTTCTTCGCTGGCCAATTCCTCAGATGGAAAAAGTTGGTATTCGTTTGTGGGAAGTAAAGGATGATATTTATCTGTAGGACAATCCAACTCTGCGAACTCTACGAGTTCTACGGGTACCACAGAGGGCACCGGAAGCTCAATAGTGCAACCGACAACGCAGGCTAATATGACCGCGACGTAGTCAACGACGAATACGGTTTCTCAAACGACCACACAACAAAAAAATCCAGCTGGTTTGATAAGTGATCATATGATTAAAAGATGCCATTCCGTAAAGTACCGCCGTCCTGATGTGTGCCAAAAAGGAGAGGTAATTCTTGAGTGTCCAAAAGTGAAACGCTCCTATAGATACTTAAAGGAATTTGTGACATGTTATCAATAATGAAGTTTAAAAAATATATTCGGATTGGACTACGGAGAGTGCTTGATAGTCTAAAGCTATATTTTTTTACAATGACAGGTCTTGGCTTACCTAGACCGTCTAAAATATTATATCTTATCACTAACCGGTGCAATTGCAGATGTAAGATGTGTCATTTTTGGAAAAAAAAGGATGATGAGAGTCTGTATATCAGCGAAACTCGTGTGAAAGAGATCATTGACGAGATGGCTGATTTAAGGATGACAGAACTGGCCATTACCGGAGGCGAACCGCTCCTTTTTAAGGGAAAATTACTAGGTATTATAAAGTACGCGAATGAAAAAGGGCTTTACACGCATTTTGGTACTAACGGTATATTATTGGATAAGGAATTTCTGGAAAATTTTAATGACGCAGGAGGAGGACATATCTCGCTATCTATCGATGGCCTTGAAGAGATACATGATGACTTGCGAGGCCGCCCCGGGACGTTCAAGGCGGCCTTAAAAGCGCTCTGTCTAATCCGGGAAGGGCGGTATAAGAATATCGTTCTTAAGATCAATTTTCTTCTCACAAATAACAATCTTGATGATCTTGAGAAGGTGGTGATGTTGGCGGTAGCCCACGATGCCTTGATTTTTGTTCAGCCCTATGCCATTTATGACAACAACGCCGAAAAACTTTTTTCTTTATGGATAACGGAAAAAAATCAAGTAAAGCTGAAAAAGGCAATCGACTGTCTGCGCAATCTGAAACGGCGCTATCCCAGCCTTGTGCTAAACGACGAAAAGTATATTAACGGCATGTATGATTATTTCCTCAGAGTCAAATCCAAGAAAGGACGCTGTTCTTCCGGCATCCACCAGATTGTGATGCAACCTGATGGCAAAGTGGTGGTATGTAAATTTGGCACAGTTGCAGACCTGAAAAGCGGTTCGCTAAAGGATTGTATTAGTAGTAGAAAAAGGGCACATATTTCCGCTGCAGTCGTTAAATGCAGCGATAATTGCATGCAAGGATGCTTTTTCAGGCAGAGTGTCTTCGAGTTGCTTACAAATGGTATCGGGCAGTTTATTAAACTTATAAGTGTGCGACGTGATTAGATAATCTGATACCATTTTACCTAATAAATTCTGAAATGTCCTCAAATAAGACGAACCAAAATTACTTATCTTTTTATTTGGAAGGCCAAACAAAATAGTGTTAAGAAGTAATATTGAGATATCCACCGAAATCGTAAAAGAAAGAATATAATAAAGACGATACTATCGTTGGCCGTATGTTTTGCAATAGCGGTTTTGCCCGTTTGCGGCCCAACAGGCCATGCTGCTGACGCAAAGTCGATTAAACTGCCGGCTCCGCAAACAAAGGGCGGGATGCCGCTTATGGAGGCGTTTCGGAACAGGCGGAGCATGCGCTCCTTCAGCGCCGCGAAGCTGCCCCTGCAGATAGTTTCGGATATGCTCTGGGCGGCGTGCGGTAAAACAGGCCTGACTCGGGAGATCGGACCGCGCCCACCGCGAAGAATATGCAGGAGATTGATATTTATGTCGCCAGGGTGGACGGATTGTATCTATATGCAGCCCGGGAGAACATGCTGAAGCTGGTTTTGGCGTAAGATATTAGAGCCGTAACCGGAAAACAACCTTTCATTAAAGATGCCCCCATAAACCTTGTTTTTGTCGCAGATCTGTCGAAGATGGGCAGCCTGGCGCCGGCGGACGCGGACTTTTATGCCGCTACCGACACAGGATTCATAAGCGAGAATGTGTATCTTTATTGCGCTTCAAGCGGATTGGCTACTGTTGTGCGCGCCTATGTCGATAAGCAGGCCCTGGCCAAAGCGATGAAGTTAAGGCCGAACCAGAAGATAATCCTTGCGCAAACAGTAGGGTATCCAAAAAAATAGAAATGGGGGTAATATGTTTAAGAAGGTATTGGTTTTGGTCCTGTTAGGACTGATAGTAATACCGCAGTTCGTTAATGCTGAGGAGACGAAGCCTATCCAGCTCGCGGTTTTCGATCCGGTGCAGATGGTCCCGGCGGATGAGTCTATCAGGGGGTTGCGTTTAAGCTTGTTCTATACCGTCAATAAGAATGTTTCCGGATTGAGCCTTGTATGGTTAGGTGTTAACAGGGCCACGGGCGATGTAAGCGGGGTCGAGCTCGGATTGGGGAACTGGGTAGAGGGCGCCGCATACGGCGGACAGCTCGGTATCGTCAACCACGCCGGGAAGCGTTTTGTCGGAGTGCAGTACGGCATGGCGAACGTCACCGAAGGCGATCTCACCGGGCTGCAGTGGGGGCTTGTGAACTGGACGGAAGGTTATATGCACGGCGTGCAGGCCGGCCTGCTGAACGTTTCGAAAGGGCAGAGCATCGGCGGAGAATTGGGCATAGTGAATTATAACGACGGTTCGTTCAAGGGTTTCCAGGGCGGATTCGTCAACTATGCGAAAGAGATGCACGGGTTCCAGCTGGGGATAGT
>JAQUSE010000214.1 GCA_028715235.1 Candidatus Omnitrophota bacterium
AGCTTGAGAAAGCCGAGACCGCGCTCTGGCGGTATAATGAAGATACAAAGAGATTGCCGGAGATGATTCAGGATATCCAAAAAGCGATAGATAGCGGCGTGGACGTGGAATGGAATAGGCCGCGATCGGAAGCCGCTCATCGGGCTTTAAACGAAGTGGGCGAAAGAAGAAGTCAATTAGAAAGACGGGTCGCTGATATAAAAGCTGCTATAGAAGCATTGCAAGCCGCCGCCGCGAAAGCCGCGGCGTCGATGCCGGGTTACGATCCGACTAAACTGAACAGCATGTTCGTTACTCCTTCGCTCCTGGTGGTGGTCGGCGTGCCGGTAGCCGCGAAACTGCTCGCTTCAGCGTTCGGCCTTATCGGCGGCATAGCCGGCCTTGCGATAGTGGCGCTGACAGCCGGATATTTTGGATATAAAATGTACAGAAACTTTGTGCCGAAGGCCTCTGACATGGTCGCCGCCGGCATTGGTATTTCCGCAACCGTCGCACGCCTCTTGAAACTCGCTGCCAAGCAGGACAGAGGGGCTGCGACGGTTGCGTCTAATATAGAGGCGCCCGCCGTTGAAAAGGCGTGGGCGGCCGCCAAAGCCGATAAACAGGTCGCCGGGCTCATAAGCGGTCTGTCGGATAAATTCGGAATGACAGCCTCTAAAGCCGAAGAGACTGCAAAGGCCATATTCATGGCAAAGAATGGATATCTCAGGGGCGACCAGAAGATCGCTGTTGACGTAGCAGGCAATAAGATCGATATAGAAGGCAAGAGGGGCGCGATGTTGAAGGATATGATCGTCCAGGCCCTGGAAGAACGCGGCGTAAATGATGTTATGCTGCCAGATGTTGTGCCGTACGAAGTCGCATTCAATGTCATGCCGGACGGTAGCGTTAAATATTCTACCGAAGCAGGAGTGGGCATTGACGAAAATGGTGACATTAAATATTTGAATTGCAAACAGAAGGTCGAGGGGGTTTGTGCCCATTCGCATCCGACCGATGTCGATGTAGTTGGAGAGTTTGACATAGATATGAAAAATATAAGGGATGGTAAGTTCAATGGCGCAGACGCAGTATATGTTGTAAAGGGATTCGAGCTTAGGCTGATAGGGGCGCCGGTATCTACGGAAGCTACTTGGATGCAGGCGAGGACCAATTTGATCGCGTTTACGCTTAACGATGAGACCGGCAAGTATGAGGAAACTATTATTCCGGCGCTCGAATCGGCCGCAGGCTTGAATGAGGAACTGAGAAAAGCGATAGACGGTATTGGAAATATCCAGCCTGTCGAGCTGGGCGTAGCGCCTCCTGTCAGCAGCGCCGCTATCGCTCCTATGCTTGTAACCGGGTTTACAGCGCCGCCTGTTCCCATGAGCATAGAGGACGGTAACACACAGGCCATGGAAGCGCGCATAACCGCGCTGCGAGAGGCGGACAAAATCAGGACTGCGCTCGTTACGGCCGTTCACATCGATACTATCGCGAATGGAACCGGCAGTCTGATACCTAACACAGGATTCGAGACCGTGGCCAGGATGGCCGCGGCCAGGGGTGACCTCTTAAGGATGGCGATACTCGTCGATAACGACGCCCAGGCAGAGATCGCCAGGCAGATCGCAAGACGGTATGGCGACGGCAAGGCCATAAAGGTCGTCAATATAAGCGGCGCTATGGCCGGCAACAGCACCATTGCGGCGTGTGTCAGCGATGCATTCAGGGATGAGAAGATAGAAGTTCCGTCAGCCAATATAGGCATCGGCCTGCTGAAGACAGACGGCAATATCGGACTGGTCCGCCGCGAATTCCTCGCCAAAGGAAAGGACTCGGCCAGCGTAGTCCTGATAGGCGACACTGTAAAGAACGGCGAAGCTGAGACTGCCTACATCAACGTCGTCAATACGATACACGCGAAGTCGGCGGAAGGCGCAAGCTTCCTCGCCCTGGGCATCGGTGAGGACGATTCCGGCATGCGCGACCTGGCTAATATGCTGAAAGGCTTGATCAAGGCAGTGAAGTTCATAGCGAAGGTGGGCGAAGAGCTGAGGTTATGGTTTGATTCAGTCAACAAGGTCTCGGTTTCCGCCTAATAAGTAAGGCTTTCAAGTATCTACCCTGCAGGTCCTGACTTGCAGGGTATTTATTTAATCAGCTTAGTAAATATTTTAAGTTAGTTTAGAGCGACTTTTGAAAGACTTTTATAACATTTCGGAACGCATATTACTTGACATGAACTTGGGTATGAAATTTAGCTTTATAACTCATTAAATTACAGAGATTTACATATATGTTAAACTGCAAAAAAGTCAGTATTTAGGCCTTGACATGAGATTTCTTTATGATATACTTTTAGTAAATCTTCAGAAAAGGTATATTTACCAGCTTGACTACTATCGCTTCATACGTATGGTCGGTAAAGATCATAGTAAGTGGTAAGTATACTATAATATAATGGGGGTAATCTCGTCTATGAGTGTCTGGCAAAACAGAACCACTCGTGAAGAGTTGGGTGGAAAGTCCCTTATAATGGACTGGCAATCAGCCCATAATAGGGGATGGATCCGCATAATAGCTATACTTATAGTCATATGCTTTATCCATCAGGATATAGTATGGGCGCAAGGCGGCAGTCCCGTTTGGTCTAAAGGATCCAACGGGACTTTTAATGTAAACACGAAAATCGATCTCCCCAAGGACGTAGCCGTAACCAAGGAAGTCCATACAGGCTCAAGCCCCAAGACCATCATAAACATCCAGGACGCCCACTCCTCCATAGGCGCCCAGGAGTCGATAGTATCCATCCTTGATTCTTTAGTGACTAATTATGATATAAAGCTCTTAGCTATAGAAGGCTCTACCGGCCTAATAGACACCTCGCTTTTAAAGTCCTTTCCCGATGAGAACATCCGCAATAAGACCGCAAAATACCTCATGAACAAGAGCTCTATATCAGCCGGCGAGTTCTTCTCTGTTACCAGCAATAAGAACATAACATTATACGGCATCGAAGAAAAATCCCTTTACCGCGATAACGTAAGCCAGTTCAAAGCCATCTACGAGATAAACAACTCCACGAAGAAAGACTTAAATAACCTCATATCGACGTTAAAGGCCATCCAGGATAAGCTCTATTCCGATGACTTGAAGGCCCTCGAGAACAACTCCGTCTTACATAGGGACGGCTCAATATCCTTCACCCAGAGGTGGGACTTCGTGCGTAACCTCGCCGAAAGTAAAGGCGTAAGCTATAAGTCGTACTCCAACATCTCGAAGCTCGTAGAGTCCTTAAGGCTCGAGAAGGTCATATCCTTCGACAAGGCCAATAAAGAGCGCGACGTCTTGATCGACGTCCTAAGCAAGAAACTCCCTAAATCCGACCTCGAGAAGCTCGTATTAAAGTCCTTAGCCTTTAAATCCGGCAAGATAGGCCAGGGGGAGTACTACATCTTCCTCCAGGACCTGGCCAAGAACCAGGGTATATCGCCTGAGCCCTATCCCAACCTCATCCAGTATACAGACTACATAATGCTCTACGAGTCCATAGATCTTGTCGAGATATTCGAAGAGGCCAAGGAGTTCGAGGACGCTGTAAAAGACAAGCTTTTTACCACATTCGACCAGAGGAAGCTAAGAGACTACTCCAAGTGCGCCTCATTCGT
>JAQUSE010000018.1 GCA_028715235.1 Candidatus Omnitrophota bacterium
TGCCGTCCGCGTTCAGTTTCGGCTGACCGGTGAACGTCACTTTATGTGTCACCTTGGGCCGCTTATTCGGTTCGACATACCAGGCCTCCCATATGTCGGTCTTTGCCGGGTTCGGGTTAAAATATATCTGGCTCTGTGAACCGTCGGTATGCGTCACCGTCGTGATATTGTTAACGACGTCGGTGTTGGTCCCGGCAAGGGCCGTTGTCGTAAACGTTCCGAGTCCGTCAAAATCTCTCAGCACCGGCCCTTTGGAACCCGTGCCCGTCACATACGCCTTGATATCGGCAATGAAACTGGCTTTGTCGACATCATCCCACTGGCTGAAATCGCCGAGCGAACCGTACTCCTTCGAATTCTGGCGAAGGTCTTCCATTCCCTGTTTGTTGACCACGAGGAATGTGTACAATATATCGCTTTGGACGAGCCGGTCGCGGTCCCTGAAGTTCACAACGCCGTCGCCGGTCACGTCCGCAAGGCGTATCAGATATTCGATGTCCTTGAACGTAAACTTGTTATCGGCAAGCTTAACGATAAAGTCGTACGTCGATGATTTTTTCGTTTGGAGATGCAGCCGGTGCAGTATTTCGGTTATCGCCAGGACGTCACCCTTGTTCATACCATCGGTGTTCATCGTTCCGAGGATGTTAGACATATCCAGGTAGCTGAACTGTAGAGCGGCGATGCATGCCAGGACCTGTTTGGCGTCTTCGGCCGTTACGATGAAACTCGAGTTCAGCGCCGCCTGCACCCGGCTGGAATTAATGAACGCCGCAAGGTCATTGTTTGCCGTTACCGGCAGGGCAGTTAAAAATTGCGCCTTGGTATCCATCCCTGTCGTGATCGCCGTTTCGTTAATAGCACCAACGATATCCCGTGATTTGATGATCTCATCCGCCCGGGTGATCAAAAGTGTCTGGGCATCGCTACTGGTATAGACACCGGTAAGTTGCGTCGTAGCGATTATTTCATTGAGAAGCGGCCTGAGCAGAAGCGGCACGGCCTGCGTAATGGCGGCGATCAACTGGTCACGCGATATGTTTGTGCCGACCGATGCCTCATCGATCGCTGCCTTGATCTCGTCCAGTCGCGCTATAAGCTGATCCACCTTGTCGGAAAGCGCCAGCCGCGCCTCTTCGCCGCCGGTTATCGCGGCGATATTCGCATCATTTATTAATGCTCCTAACGTTTCGCCTGCCAAACTCTTTATGACCGCGCCGGCGTCGGCAACATGCCCTGTTGTATAGGTCGAAACATTGAATATCTTGAATACATTTTCCTTGGCATTCGCATCGCTGGTCATTGCTGCCAGTTCGGCAATAAGCTCCACATCCCTTGTATCGACTGTGCCGTCCCGGTTGACATCGCCTGCATAAACGTTGGTCACCGGATTGCGCACGCAGAAGTTCTCGGCAAGAGCGATCTTGGCATAATCCTGTTCATCGATAATCCCATCTCCCGTCACATCCGCACGCACAAGCGATTCGTTATCCTCGCGCATATTGCCGAGTATCTCGAACATTAACCGGTCGTCGCCGTTCACGCGCACGACATCATTGTCGCTTGCGTAGACTGGATTGGCAAAATTTCTCGTTTTGGACAGGGTATCGAGTTTATCTATCAGGTTATAGTCCACACCGAGCGCCGCCGCTTCAGCTGCCGTTATCTGATCGAACGGCTTGACCGTCCTGACATCGATGTTCTTAAACGCCGCTTTGGTATTGGCACCCGTATAGATGACAACACTGCCGCAATCAGTGGCATGATAATTCGTGTCCTGGACGGTTATGGCCAGTTTTCCGTTAACACGCACCTCTATGTGATCGCCGATAACCTTCACATTCAACCGGTAGTACATCTCGCGCTGTATCGGTATCTCATCATAGCCCATTTCGATTTCATGTTTCTGGTTGCCGACGGTCGTGACCTTATACAGCTTCACCCTCCCGTCTCCGGGGTCTAACCTGACCTCATAATAGTTGTTCATGGTGTAGTTATTATCGGCGCCTTTCGCGGCATCGCTCTTGAATATGATCCCGGCGGTGTTCGTAAGATCCGCGCCGTCAAACTTGATATCGGCGTCTATGACGATATCCTTAAGCCCTGAATTATCCAGAACGCGATAGGCTCGCTGGCCGGTTTTACTCTTCTGGATGAGCTCTCCGGCGCTATTTAATTGCCAGGTGCCGTTACCCGGGCCTGTCGTCCAGACACCGGTAGCCTGAGAGGTAATAGCCAATCCGGGCTTGTACGTAAATTCTTTCACCCGGTATTCGTCAAAATACGCTACGGTCTCGTTCGCGGTAAAAAGGCCTATCTTGGTCCCTATGCTCGGAAGAGGATTCAGGTCGACATAGTTGAACATGAAACGGTCCTGTTCACCGTTATTTATATGCACGGATGTGGTGCCGCCGACCATCCTGACCTCACAGGAGACCGTATTATTGTCAGGCAAAAATACGGTATTGCTAGCCAGGACCTCTATAGTATAGGTATCGCCCTCGTTGGTCCGCTTTTCAAGCCGTACGGTAGCTTCATTATCGGCGGTTTTTTCTATCGATACATAATAACAATCCCCGTTTGACTGCGACCTCAGCACAATGCCTGCCTTCTTCCCGATGCTTTGATCGCTTAAGGTCAGGGTAAAATTCACGACGCCGTCTTCAAAGGGAGTATTCAAAAGCGCGTCGTGTATCTCGTCAGTGGCGCTTGTCTGTTGGAACAGTCCGCTTACCATCGACCATGCGCCCTGGGTCGTCCAGGTCGCATGCGGAACACCCGCCGAAAAATCCTCATCGACAACTTCGACAGGCACGCCTTCGGAATCTATCGATATCGGTTTCAATGCCTTCAAGGTATTGATTATCGTCGTCCAGTCACCCGAGATACCGGGCAGGATATCCGGGTCAGAACCGCGCAGGCCGATCAATCGTTCGTACCATACCTGGTCCTCGGCATCGCCGGCATTCATGCCCATGACCCCGTCACCGTCAAAATCAATACCCCGCAACTGGGCATCGGTCATATCCTTATATTTAAGGGCGAACTTGAAGATCAGGACGCGCTGTATCCATGCGCGGTCATTCTCGTCAAAAACACCGTCATTGTTCACATCGACGCGATAGGTAAGGGCATTACTTAAAATAGCGACGTCGTTCGGATCGATGATGCCGTTCTTGACCCAGTCAGTGCCGTTAGTGGTCAGGTCGGCATAGGTGATCGTACCGCCGATAAAGTTGGTGCCGAAGCTCAGTATCTCTTCAGAATACAACGCATCGAAAAGCCCCCGCAATGCCTCGACATCGGCGCGGTCGACCAGACCGTCACCGTTGACATCGCTCTGGGCATAGAACGCATTCGCCTCGACTAAAAGCTGCATATCGCTGAAATCGATGACGCCGTCACCGTTAATATCGACAAGCGCGCGCTCTTCATTCGAGACGTTCTGCTGATAGTACAGCTCAAAAAGGCCTGCCTGGACCAGGGCCATGTCCTGATCGTCGATCGACCCATCCCCGTTGATATCTGCGGGCCCGACGCTTTCACTGAACGGGTCATAATCCGTTGCGAGGTTCAGGACCTGCTCCTTTGATATGACCTCGTTTTCATAATCCTCACCGCTTCTCATTTTTCCGAATACATATTTGACGAGATCGACATCCTGATAATCGATCACACCGTCGCCGTTCAGGTCCGCGTTCGGATAGTCGCCGGCATTTGCCGCGCGGCTCAAAGCGCGAAGAGTTGCCTCACCGGTATCTGTGTTGATATAATACGCGGCTATCTCCACGTCATGGATATCCACGGTTCCGTCATGGTTTATATCAGCGACAGAATCGGCGAACATGCTCCCAATCTGGATCGACCGGTCTGCCTCCAGAGCGCCGTAGATCGGAACGAATTTTATAAAGTGAGCGCCGACATCGGCCGCGTCAAATTCGATCTCGATGCCGTTTTCCATATAAAATGCCTTATTTGAGGCAGTCGTGTAAACGCCGCGCTCTACACCGTCGACAAACACCTTGAAGGTGTACGGCAGCGAATCGACCGCAGCGTCTACCTCACCGGTCGTATTATAGTTGCGCACCATAAGGCCGACGCTATAGCGGCCTGCCTTTGTTACGTTGACGTTATAGGTGAACGATGCGTCTTCCAAGGCGCTTATCAGTGTCAGGCCTACCGTATGATTATTCCCTTCGGCATTATAGACGTCATACCCGTCCTTCGTGATCGAAACGACCCCTTGAGTACTGTAGGCGCCTATAAGGGCCACATCCAACATATCGACCGTTGTATAGCTCCCGGCCAAGGCTGCCAGTTGCCGGAAGTATGCCAGGTCTTCGACAGCCCTTATATCATTCCGGTTCAACGACGGATCGGAATCGATATTCTTCAGCATGTTTGCGATCGCCACATCTTTATCGTCGACCTTGGTGTCGCCGTTCAGATCGGCTGCGGCCAGGAGCCCGGCACCGCAATTCAGTTGCTTATAGATTGCCTTTATTACTTCGATGATCGTATCGAGGTCATTACGGTCGACATATCCGTCGCCGTTGATATCCGTTCTCAGATATCTGCCAACCTTGTTAAGGAACATCTGAATATCGTCCTGGTTTATCTTGCCGTCCGCGTCCAGGTCGGCCGTCTCAAACGGTATGCGTTCTATGCCCACGCGGAACAGGCCGTCAATATCCTGCCATGCCTTCGCGTAGTTAGTCTCGGTCGTAACCGAGCTTAAGAGTTCCAGTGCCTTTTTGAGGTCGTTGTCATCGATCTTGCCGTCGCGCGCGGCGTAAGTTTTCGTGAGCGGATTATAAGGCCCGACAAGGTCCATCCTGATGATCTCTGACGGCACGATCTTCCCGACTTCGTACAGGAGCGCTATGATGTTTTGTATGCGGGCAACATCGCTACCGTTGACGAATCCGTCACCGGTCACATCAGATTTTCCATAGATGGAAATAACCAGGCCGAGCGTCTCAATATCATCCTGGTCTATGCGGCCGTTCTTATTGACGTCCGAACGTTTCAAGAGTTCGTGTTCCCATGCCTCATTCCTGGTACCGTCGGGATTGCGGCCTACCTGCATCAGAAGAAGCTGCGCCTGGGCAAGGCTCTTGAGCCGCTGGAAATCGGATTCATTGACGACATCGTCGCCGTTCTGGTCAAGGCGTTTGTATTTATCGTAGGTCTGGAGCACCCAATCCCTGTCGGCCTTGGTTATACCGGGCGTTCCGTCAAAATCAAAGGTGGTAATATAACCGTAAACCTGGCGCTGGATAGTATCGCTGAAATTCGCCATGTCGCTCACCAGGGTCTGCTCATAAAGGTCTATTCGTCCGTCCTCGTTGACATCATAGATCGCCATTACTTCGGCGACCTTATCGGCTGCCATCCGGTCACCTAACGCCAGAACCCTGGTCACCTGGGCGACACGCGCAAAGTCGTCTTCGGTAGCCGGGACATCATCATCATTAGTGTCGCGCTCGGTAAGTTTAAGGATCTGGTCCACAATCGCGTAGTCAGCCGCATCGATCTTTGCGGAGCCGTCGTCGTTCGTGTCACCGTTCGGATTAAAATCCAAGAGTTCCCGCTCTGCTACATAGGTAAGCGGCGTCATGCCGGTAACGGCCGTATCGTCGAATGCCGCCTGGCAGCCGTCGGTAAAAAGGCTCACGGTGCCTTCCTTTATGGGATCATCGGAATCTACAAAGCTCTTTTTGAGAACACCGTTCAAATAGACATCGATCGTATTATCGTGCGCGTTGACTTCCAGGTTGTACCAGACATCCTTCCCCAGTTCGGTCATCCGGTCGATATCCATCCCCAAGGTCATAGTATCTTCATGTACCATGATGCCGTTCATGAATTTTTGCAGTTTGATGGCATTATTGGAAAGTTCTGCACGGTAATAATTCGTGAAATACCGGTCAGCCCGCACGATAATACCGGCCTTCTTATAGAAACTGGAGAAATTGATCATGGTATTTACATCAACATCCCCCCAGGACTGGTTCCCTGCCACGTTCAGATAGCTGATGCCGGACGGGTTATTCTGGGCATAGGCATTATTCTCAATGGCCCAATCGCCTTTGACAGGCTCCCATAACCTGGACGTATTACCGGTAAAATCATCCTTAAGGGTAGACCGGTACGCCAGATACGGCGCCCCGCTTGCCGTGCGCTCTACCGAAAGAAGCGGAAGCGACGAGACCGTGACACGGGCTTCGCTGGTAAAGATGCCGCTTGGCGGGAACACGATATCATAGGTTCCGTTGGAATTTTTCACGATATTCGAGCGGACGACGTCGATAAGGCTCAAGTCGGCCTCATCGACACGGTTATTCCCGTCGATGTCGAACGCAGCGATTGTCTCATTCAAGAGATCGAGATCGCGATAATCCACGCTGCCGGGCTCATCGTCGGCGATCGCAAACCGCGTTGAAAAATCGGCCTTCGCGTAATCGTCGATCGACACCTGTACGCCGGCGATCGCCACATCCAGGATATCGACCTTGCTGTCGCCGTTGATATCAATACGGTTTTTGATCGACTCGCGGAGGAGAGCGACATCATATTCGTCCAGGACACCGTCGGGCTTATAGGTGAATTGATGAGCGACATCGTCATATCCGGTGCGGTCGAATTTCGCAACGAGCGCGGGATCATGGCCGAGGTTAGCCAGCACAATACCGTTCAGGATATCGACATCGGTCGAATTTATGAAACTGTCCCCGTTTATGTCCTGGCTGTATTTCACCGCGTTGAGGAGCGCCTGCTGGTCGTTCTGATCGATCTTTCCGTCAGGCCTGGAGCTCGCGGTCGTAACGCCGTTTTCCGACACAGCCTCTTCATTGCCGGCGATGTCTGCTTGACCGAGCTTGGCGATATTGATCTTGAACATATTGTAGAGATCCACAATGAGCTGGCGGTCCTCCAGATCGGTCGCACCGTTGCCGTCAACATCATATGCGCCGTAGAGCCTGAGATATTTCTGCAGCAAATCGTGATCTTTTGCATTTACAAGACCATCACCGTTTACGTCAGCGCGGTTCCTTTCATCGGGGGTAACCGCCAGCCGGTTAAAATCGACGATATCCTGGATCATGATCGTGTCATTATCGTTGACGACCCCGTCACCGGTCACGTCAACGAACGACTGCAGCAGATTCATCGCCGCCTCTATATCGGCGGCATCAACAATCCCGTCAGGTTTATATTGAAGGGTACCGCCTACTTTTCCGGCAATATCGGCTCCCTGGAGCCGTGAGGTCTGATAAATGGAGAGCACCATGGTATCCATGGTATCGACATCGACCTTTGAAAGCGTCTGGTCATCAGTCGCGGACGTGCCTTTCAGGTATTGGTCAAGCCGCGTTGTCATATTGATCTTGTCAAAGAGTTCGAGATAGCTCATACCGTCGATCATATCGTCGGCGGCCGCCTTATATGAATCAAAAAGCGCTTCCGTATTATCGCCGGCAGACAGGAACTCATTAAGTTCCAGGAGACCGTTCTTATTGGTATCCAGGAGCATCAGCTGATCGACATTGAGCCCGCTGAGGCCGGCAGCCGCCTGTTCGAGCTCCTGGAGTGTCATGGCATGCTCGACCTCGCTGCGCTCAACCTTTCCGTTAGCCTGCAGCCCCTTTGGTGTATCGAACAGGCTTACCATCGCCTCGAAACGCTCTTTGACGTAATTTTTATCGTTCACATCGATCTCACGCGGTTTGGTCGGGTCGACCGGCAGATACGACGCGAGCGATGTCGAATAACCGCCTACCATATCGAGCATCCCGAGACGATTTTGCACATCGAGGAATTTATTAATATCCTCCTGGTCGACAACCCCGCCAAAATCACCATTTTGATCGGCGTCAATGTCGCAGGTATTACGCATAAACACCTTGTCTATCTGGACGCTGGCGCCTGATGTCGGCGCATTAACCCACACAAACTTGATCTCATGCACGCCGCGCGCTATATCAAGGTCTAATGCCCCCTCGATATATTGCGCCCGGTCGGCCGGGATAACGATCTCGCCGGCAAAACCGTTGTCCATATACACTTCAAAATGATAGGAATACCCTTCTATGGGAAGGGCTTGATTATTGAAACTACGCGCATCAAGTCCGACCTTGTAATGATAAACGGCATTCGGGACATCGCCGCCCGTAGAGAACCTATAGCTTACGTACGTATTATTCTCGCGGCTGTAGACCGATGTCCCGGCCCCGAAGAATCCCACGCGGCCTTCGGGTCCGACCATGGTTTCGCTGCCTTTAATAACCAGGGTGCGCGAGCCCCGCGCCTGGTCTATCATATGGTAATCATTCTCATAATCCAATATACCGTCTCCGTTCACATCGGCCTTCTTGATCTCATAGTCATAGACCGCGCCTTTGGCGAACGACAGCGTCATGACGTCGATCAGGAGCTGGATATCATAAGCGTTTACCTGGCCGTCACCGTTGATATCAAGCTGGCTGAACGTGGCTATGGCTTCCTGGAGCATCGGTATGCCTTCCGCAATATTCGACGTGAGGTGCCGGCTCGTCCATGTTTTGTTGCCGTCGATATCGGTGAACGGTTCCGCAACCTTGCTCCACCGCCCATCTCCGTCGCTGTCGGTAAAGGTATCTCCGTCCGCCTGATCATAATCGCCGTCATTATTGTAATCATACGTTAGAGCTTCAGCAACGTCATAATGGCCGTCATGATCCAGGTCCTCGTACGGCTCATCCGCGATCCACATTTCCTGCCGGTCCATGCCGTATTTTAAGGCATCTATTACCTTATAGAGGAGCGCAACGTCATCGTTATCGATTATTTTATCCCCGTTCATATCGACCGCGTGGCTTATGATCTCAGCCAGCTTATTGCGGTCAGCCTCGTCAACAATACCGTCATGGTTTAGATCCGCCATCTTGACCGTTTCAGGTATCACGGTCTGGACATCCTTCAGGAAATTGAGCGTCTTCTCGAGTTCATAGATATCGTATTGATTGATGAGGCTGTTGATATCTCCGTCAACATTCCCATGCTGATAAACGCTGATAAGCTGGTTTATCCGGTAGATATCATAGCTGGTGATCTCCTTATCGCCGTCTATATCAGCCAGCTCCTTCTGCCAGGGCTTAATGTTATAGCCCTGATATTCGATAACCTTATCGATGAATTCCTGATCGCGCCAATCGATTACCCCGTCTCCGTTCACGTCTACATGCCCCATGAGTACCCGGCGCATCTCGTCAACGTCGGCCTGGCTGACCACGCCGTCCTGGCTTAAATCATAGGCGGACATCTCCTCAATCGACAAAACTGTGCGGTTCTGGATCTTCTTATAGATTTCGAGCATGGCGATGAGGTCCTCATGCGATACCTCGGTATCGCCGTTTACATTGAGAGGATTGTCCGCATCATTGAAAAGCGCGTACACCTGCTCCAGTATCCCGATATCGGTAGCGTCGATATCGCCGTCACCGTCTATATCAGCCTTGGTTATATCGGCCTCGTCTACGCCGAGTTCAAGCGCCCGCGCTATCTCGAGGAGGCGGGTTGCATCGGATGTATTGATGATACCGTTCCCGTCGACATCGCGGAGATTGTTGATAACTTCTTCGAGCAGGTCCATGTCATGCGAATCCACAACACCGTTACCGTCCAGATCTGCTTTCTCGACCGTTTCCTTTGACAAGACGGGGTTTTTAGCGACAAAATCAAAGATATGCCGCATATAGTCGACATCCTCCTGGGTCGCTTTACCATCACCGTTAAAATCTGCTTGTGTAAATATGCCGTAACAGTTCGACAGGCACGTTATATCGTCACCGGTGATCAGGCCGTCCGATGCCCCGAGAGGTCCGCTAACATCGAGTTTCCTGATATCGTCTTCAGTCAAGTTCATATTTATCGAATTGAGGACATCGGTGATCCGCGCAAGGTCAGTCGAATCGATATCGCCGTCGCCGTTGACATCCAGGGCTTTGTTCAGTATACGCTTAAGCTCTATTTTGTCCTCATACGTGACAAAGCCGTCCCCGTTGATATCCGCGCGCGGCAGGAGCGAGTTCGTGACCCTCTCGGTCTGTGTAAATTCTTCCGGCACCGGCTGACCATTCGCATCGAGCACGATCTGGCCGTCTGCGTCGCGTTTAAATCCCTTCACGGTATGAACGAGGTCCTGTCCAAGGACCTTGATCTCGGCCACCTGAGTGATCTTCGTCGTTCCGACGCCGATATTGGCAAGGCTTATGACGAGCTTCTTCCCGCCGACATTGTTGATCGTGACCGTGTCCTTGATATCATCGAATACCAGGGCCGACCCGGTCACCGTTGTCGTCATGTTCCCGACGACTGTCGACACCGACTCAATATAGCGGCCATCCTGGTCAAAAGTGACGATAGTCTTGTCGCGCTTCGGCAAATAGGAGATCGTCCACGTATGGCCGTCAACAACGGTGTTGTTCGTATAAACCGCGGTAACGTTCGCATATTCGAAGCTGTAATTCGAGTATTTTACGATCTCTTGGAGTCTCTGCATATCATAAGAGTCGATGACGTTATCGCCTTTACGGGCGACGATATAACTGGTCTTCGTTGCAGAAAGGACATCGAGCTTAGTAACGGCCTTGGTAGCGCTGTCAACGGTGACATAGACCTTACGCCCGAAAATACGGTCATTCAGTTCATAGACCACCTGGCCTCCCTCGACAATGTTCCGGCAGTTGAGGCTATTGATATCAATAGCCGTTGTTACGATGCCCTGGCTGTTCTTGGTCTGGCAGGACAGGATATTACCGGCACTGTCCAGGGTCATGATGTACGTAGCGCTGCCGGAGGTTATGGTCCATACCGTATTGGCCCCGTCCGCATGGCTTTCGGTATTGGAACTGTCCGGGATAATGCTCGTTTGCGAATAGACATCGTAGATAGTATCACCGCCGGTCAGGGTCTGGAATACTCCCTTATTAAATCCATATGTCGTTATGCGATCGCTGACCGGCTGCTTCGAAAGCGAGATAACTTCCATATGAAGCGCGTCAGTTATCTTGTAGACTAACGTTATAGTTTCGCCGTTCTCGAGGCGCGCATGCATGGTATTGGTGCTGTTTTGATTGGCAAGTATCGGGCCGTCTCTTATGGCTGTATAGGTCTCCCCATCCTTATCGGTAAAGGTTACGGACGGATAGACACCGGTCGTCGCTGACAAGGTCGTCGTGTAGTCGCCATCCGGCCCCTGCACAAACCAGGTATCGGGACCGGTCTTGGTCGATGCGGTTATCGATAAGAGTATCTGTTCAGGGATTATATCGATGTAGAGGAGCTGTTTGCCGAGGTTCGTGTCGTCGCCTATGGCGCCGGTCGCATACGCAACCTCGAATGCCTGATTGCCCTGCCGTATGGTAAATATCTTCGCGTTGGTTGTGTAGGCGCCTACCGTGACAACTTTGTTGGTAACCGTAGTATTGGCGTTTTTCAGATCGATCACCGTATCGGTGCCGTCAGGCAGACGGACGCGGAATTGCGTAAGATCGCCGTTGCCCCTCATATCGCCTTTCTTTATATCCAGCATGTAATTCCTGAGCCTTGCTATATCCGATTGCTCCCCATCAACGGTAATGACGCCGTCGCCGTCTATATCAGCGCGCCTTAATTGCGTGGCAGTAATACCGATCTCAAAATATTTCACCAGCGTTTCCATGATCTGAAGGTCTTCTTTGGTAAACGACGAAGGCTGTCCCTTGATCAGGTTAAAATCCCACATACCCTTTTTATAGTATTCAAAGAGCGACAGATCGGCGCCGTTTACCATACCGTCGCCGTTTAAGTCCGCCTTGGCTATGACATCGGGCGAGAAGCTTAACGCCCCCTGCCCTGCGGCCGCAACGTAATCAATGGCCGCCTGAAGCATCTCTGCATCGCCGGCATCGACCGTATAGTCGCCGTTTATGTCTGCTTTGGAAAACGACTGTATCAATTCGTTCATAACCTTAAGGTCGGCCGCATCAACATTGCCGTCAGGATTATCAAAATCCAACGGTTCGGCAGGCGTCCATACCGTGTCGCCGTTCTTCTCGGTATAGGGCTCACCCTGATCCCACTGCCCATTGAGGTTAATGTCTTCATACGGGTCTTCATCATCCCATGTTCCGTTATGGTTGGTATCGGTGTAACCGACGATATCCGCGCGCGCTATATCTTCATCTCGTATATTCAAGCGCACATAGGCGAGGATATTATCCAGGGCATTTATATCACGGTCTGTTATAACGCCATCTGAGCCGACGATATCAAAATTATTGTTCAGATACGCCATCATAAGCGCCTTTTCTTCTGGGCTGATAACGCCGTCCTTGTCAATATCGGCGGTATTAATATCATCCATATCATACAGGGTTTGCAGCCTCATGTAATCGGCAACATCCTGGACCTTCCGGACATCTGCCGCATCCTTCTTACCGTCATTATTGACATCCCGCACGTACAAGAGGGCGTTGGTGATATCGGTTTCATCCTTATCGTCGATAGAGCCGTCGTTGTTAACATCAGAATCGACAATATTCTGGACGGTCAATCCCTGCGACTGCATAAAATTGATCAAGGTCGCCAGTTTAGAGATGTCCTCTTCGGTCAACTGGTTATCGCCGGTTATATCTCGTTTAACCTTTGAAAGAGCATACGCAAGCATTTTCCGGTCATGATAATCAACCGTGCCGTCCTTAAACGCCTGATCCTGGGCGTTCGCGATATCGTACAGGGTCGATGTCGGGTGTATGCCCTTCTCGGCAAGCCTTGTCTCCATTTCAAGATACTGATTGACCTGGACCCACGTCAAGACATCCACTTCGTTTACCTTATAATCACCGTTGATGTCAGCGACCTTTGTTGAGACAACAACACCTTCTTCGTCCTTGCCGTAAGCCTTTGTTATCGCATCGGCCAACGTTTGCCAATCCTGCGAATCCAGATGGCCGTCCTTATGGATATCGGCTTTCGTTAATATGTCAGCGGTAATCCCCTTTCTCATGATCTCATCCTGCAAGGCAATGTCCGTATCGGTAATAAGGTGGTCGCCGTCGATATCATACCGGTCCTGATTATCAAGAGCGTTTTGAAGAATGGTTATGTCGGCTTCGGTCAATCCGCCAAACCCGTCGATATCGCCGATATTGTCGAGCCCGGGGTTCCCCTCGATCCAGTCGGGGTTGATATTGGTATCAAAAAGTTTCTTAATGGATTTTAAGGTTGCAAGATCCAGATCCGTTATAAGGCCGTCGTTGCCGGCCAGGTCGCGAACATTGCCCATGGAATGTTCCATGAGCAGGCAATCGCTCGCGGTAATAAGCCCATCCGCGGAGCCGTCAAAATTGCCCCTGAAGATCAGCGGTAAATACTGGAAGCCGGTACCGAATGTCCCATGGTTTACATGGTACAGGAGGTTGTTCATTTCCGCGATATCAAGATCGTTAATAATGGGTATCCCTTTATTGTTTTTAGCCGGCACGTCATGGACCAGTTCGCACACCGCGGCTTTAGAAACCGCATCCTGAAGCGCGATAATATCCTGCTGGCTC